>JAZNJU010000001.1:0-3282 GCA_045578205.1 Clostridia bacterium
CTTTTCGTTAAGGATGCAGATATGCCTATCCTTCAGGACCTTGAGGACAGAAAGCTTCTCTTCTCCGCTCCCAAGTTCGAGCATGACTATCCGTTCTGCTGGCGCTGTGACACTCCGCTTATCTACTATGCAAGAGAGTCATGGTTCATCGAAATGACTAAGGTTAAGGACAACCTTATCAAGAACAACAACACAATCAACTGGATCCCCGAAAGCATCGGTAAAGGACGTTTCGGCGACTGGCTCGTTAACGTTCAGGACTGGGGCATCAGCCGTAACCGTTACTGGGGCACTCCGCTTAATATCTGGGAATGTGAATGCGGACACCGCCACTCTGTAGGCTCAATTGCAGAACTCAAAAAAATGAGTTCCAACTGTCCCGAAGAGATAGAACTCCACAGACCGTGGATAGACGAAGTTACAATCAAATGTCCCGAATGCGGAAAGGAAATGACAAGAGTTCCCGAAGTTATAGACTGCTGGTTCGACTCGGGTGCAATGCCCTTTGCACAGTGGCACTATCCTTTCGAGAATAAGGAAATTTTTGAAGATACATTCCCTGCAAAGTTCATAAGCGAAGCCGTGGACCAGACAAGAGGTTGGTTCTATTCGCTTCTTGCAGAATCGACTCTTCTCTTCAACAAGGCTCCCTATGAAAACGTTATTGTTTTAGGCCATGTTCAGGATGAAAACGGACAGAAAATGTCTAAATCAAAGGGTAACGCGGTAGACCCGTTCGAAGCACTGGAAAGTTTTGGTGCAGATGCCATAAGATGGTATTTCTACTCCAACTCTGCACCCTGGCTCCCCAACCGTTTCCATGCAGGTGCCGTTACAGAAGGCCAGAGAAAGTTTTTGGGTACTCTCTGGAACACCTATGCTTTCTTTATTCTCTATGCAAACATAGATAAATTCGATGCTACCAAACATACTTTGGATTACAGCACTCTGTCTGTAATGGACAAATGGCTCCTTTCCAAACTCAATACTCTGGTTAAGCAGACCGACAACTATCTTGAAAACTACAAAATCACTGAAACTGCAAGAATTCTTCAGGACTTTACCGATGATTTGAGTAACTGGTATGTAAGAAGAAGCAGAGAAAGATTTTGGGTAAAGGGTATGCCTCAGGACAAGATAAACGCCTACATGACCCTCTACACCTCAATTGTTACCCTGTGCAAACTTGCCGCTCCCATGATACCTTTCATGACAGAAGATATCTACCGCAACATGGTTTGCTCCATAGACAAATCTGCTCCCGAAAGCATTCACCTTTGCGACTACCCCGTAGCGGATGAAAGCATGATAGATACTGACCTTGAAAGAAAGATGGACGAAGTCCTCAAAATCGTTGTTCTTGGCAGAGCCGCAAGAAATGCTTCTGCAATAAAGAACCGTCAGCCTATAGGCAAGATGTTCATTAAGTCAGATGCCGGTCAGTTGGATAACTTCTACACAGACATCATTGCAGAAGAACTCAATGTAAAAGAAGTTGCCTATACAGACAATACAGATAACTTTGCAAGTTACAACATTAAACCGCAACTCAAAACCGTGGGCCCCAAGTACGGCAAATTCTTAGGACAGATAAGAACCATGCTCCCCGCCCTTGACGGTGCAAAGGCTGTGGCAGAACTTAACGCAAACGGATTTATAACTTTAACCATAGACGGAAATGAACTTAAATTTGAAAGAGAAGATTTACTCATAGAATCCGCAAACAGCGACGGATATTCAACACAGAGCGACTATGGTATAACCGTTGTTCTTGAAACTACACTTACTGAAGAACTCATTGAAGAAGGATTTGTAAGAGAAATCATAAGCAAAATTCAGTCGATGAGAAAAGATTCCGATTTTGAAGTTATGGATCACATAAGCGTGTATGTATCCGGCAATGACAAGATTGCAGACATAATAATGAAAAATGCCGATTTCATCAAAGAAGAAGTTCTTGCGGAAAACATCATTGTTTCCGACTTTGCATCTTCCAAAGAATGGAACATAAACGGCGAAAACGTAAAACTTGGCGTAGAGAGATTATAATACTATAAAAGGAGTGTACAAAACATGAAAAAGATTTACGAAGGAAAAACAAAAGATGTTTACGAACTCGAAAACGGAAACGTAATGCTCAAGTTCAAAGATGACTGCACCGGTAAAGACGGTGTGTTTGATCCGGGTGAAAACACAGTAGGCCTCACAATTGAAGGTATAGGCAAAGAAAACCTCAAGACCTCCATACACTACTTCGAACTTCTCAAAAAGGCAGGCATCAAAACTCACTATGTTGGTGCTGATATTGAAAATGCAACAATGGAAGTTCTCCCTGCAACTGTATTCGGTCACGGTTTAGAGGTTATCTGCCGTCTTGTTGCAACAGGAAGTTTCATAAGAAGATACGGCGAATACATTGAAGACGGTACTGTTCTTGAGGGAGGATATGTAGAGTGCACATTCAAAAATGATGAAAAGGGCGACCCGCTTGTTACAGGCGAAGGTCTTGCTGCACTCGGCGTTATGACATATGACCTCTTTGAAAGCATGAAAGAACAGACACTCAAGATTACAAAGATTGTTGCAGACGACTTAAAGTCCATCGGTCTCGACCTTTGGGATATCAAGTTTGAGTTCGGTTACAACAACGGCGAAGTTATTCTTATCGACGAAATTGCTTCCGGCAACATGAGAGTTTACAAAGACGGCAAAATCGTTGAACCCGTTGAACTTACAAAACTCATCTTAAACAGATAATTAACAACTAACACTAAAGTGCTAACCTTTGGGTGCTTGCATTTGCAGGCACCCTTTTTCAAACTAATAACTCAATACGAGGTGGTATATTATGTGGCAATGTCCAAATTGCAAGAATGAGAATGAGGGTAATTTTTGTTCTGTATGCGGTACAAAAATGCCCGCTCAAAACAATCAGCAAAACACAATTGAAGACCAGAGCAAGGCAAAAAGGCCGAAAAAAGGATTTATAATAATTCTGTGTGTGGTTATTATAGCCGTCGTGTCTACTGTATCTTATGCAGCATACAAGTTTTTGACTGACCCCGACAGAGAGTCTCAAATTGAAAACGACTACGAGGACGATGAAAACGTAACAAATGATGACATCGAGGAAGATAAAAAAGACACATTCATAGAAAAGGTAGACTACGACATTGAAATTCATGACAATTCATACAAAAATGAAGATGACGAAAACCTCATTGAACATTATTACCACTTGGTTGTTGCCGATGAAGTTAACGAAAACATCAAATCAATAAA
>JAZNJU010000002.1:0-6001 GCA_045578205.1 Clostridia bacterium
ATAATGTCTCTGTTTATATTAATACAGAGACCTATTTTTTTCTTAAATTATTTGACATTTATTGGAAAATTCTATATAATTAATACATCTTTATTTTCAAAGAAAACAAAGGAGCCGAACAATATGAAGAAGCCCGGAGAAGTTGTACTTAAAGAAACCCGATATATTGCCGCAAGTGTATTTATTTTGAGCATTATCCTGCAGATTGTATTTGTAGTAATAAAAAAATGGGACTACACGGTTCTTCTTGGCAATCTTCTTTCCGGAACCTCTGTTGTTCTTAACTTTCTGGCAATGGGTATGACCATTGAAAAGGCTGTAACACAGGAAGAAAAAAGTGCGAGAGCAACTGCAAAAACATCGCAGACTTTAAGGCAACTTGCTTTGTTCGTTATTGTTGCAATCGGTGTACTTCTCCCCTTTTTTAACACTTGGACTGTTATTATTCCTTTGATTTTTCCAAGGATTTCCATATCACTTAGACCTTTATTTGGAAAGAATAGATAAAAAACAAAATTCCCGTTTTTGGAGGTGATGTTTTATGAATAGAAAGAGTAAATCGTTCAGGGCTTTGGATTTTCTCTATATTTCAATTATTATAATACCAATCCTTATAGGTATTTTTGTAAAGGTTATTACCACCCCCGCATCAACAGGGATTGAAGTTACCGGTGCATTGGTTTATTTTACCATTCCGATGCCACTGCAGAATTTGCCCATCGGCGAATCCCAATTGAATTCTCTTCTTGTTTTAATATCCACGCTTGGAATTTGTCTTTATCTGACACACGGTCTCAATACCGAAAAACCGCCTCGCAGACAGCACATTGCAGAATTTCTTGTTAAATCATGCAACAAAATGGTCAGTCAGAACATGGGAGATTTCTTCTCGGGATTTTCACCGTTCATAGCATCTATTCTGGCTCTCTCGGCTTTTTCAAGCCTTATAGCACTGTGCGGACTGTATGCACCGACATCGGACATAAACATTGTCGGAGGTTGGGCGCTTCTTGTTTTCGGATTAATCACATATTACAAAATGAAATGTGGACCCCTGATGTATATAAAAAGTTTTGCAGACCCCGTTCTTATGGCACCGCTTAATATCATAAGCGAATTTGCCACACCTGTTTCCATGGCTTTTCGACATTACGGAAACATCCTGTCGGGCTCTGTAATATCCATAATGCTTGCCGCAGGTCTTGGCGGACTTTCCAATATTGTGTTGGGGTCTCTTCCCGGCTTTCTGGGTGAATTCCCGTTTTTCCGAATCGGAATACCCGCCATTTTGTCAATATACTTTGATGTGTTCAGCGGATTGCTGCAGGCGTATATTTTTGCTATGCTGACTATGCTTTATGTATCGGGTGGTTTCCCGATTGAAGAATACATGAAGAGAAAATCAAAAAAACAAAAAATATAATTTTTAGGAGGAATTGAAATGGAAATTGCTATTGCTATTATTTTAGGTTGTTGTGCACTTGGTGCGGGTACCGCAATGATTGCAGGTATAGGCCCCGGTATCGGTGAAGGTAACGCTGTTGCGAAAGCCTGCGAAGCAATCGGACGTCAGCCCGAATGCAAAGGTGATGTTACTTCTACAATGCTTATGGGTTGCGCCATTGCAGAAACCACAGGTCTTTATGCACTTATTATTGCAATACTTCTTATTTTCGTAACACCCGGTATGTTCGTCGACATTTTAACCGAAACAATCAAAACACTTGGATGATAAGGAAGTGAAAACTTATGCAATCTTTAGATGTCATTTCCATAAACATCTGGCAAATCATAATATCTGTACTGAACCTTCTTATTCTTTTTCTTATACTGAAAAAGTTTTTGTTTAAACCCGTAAATTCAATGCTTGCCAAACGTCAGGAAGAAGTTGACAATATTTATTCCATGGCAAATACTGCAAATAAAGAAGCGATGGAAAGCAAAGAAAAATGGGAAAAGACATTAGAAGGTGCCCACAACGAAGCGGATTTGATAATAAAAGAAGCCGCTTCCTCAGCAGGTATCCGCGGCGATAAGATTGTTGCCGATGCCAAATCCGAAGCAGAAAACATCATCCGTCAGGCAGAAAACGAAGCCGAACTTTACCTAAAGAAAGCGCAGGCAGGAGTAAAATCTGAAATCGTTACTATTTCTACCATTCTTACGGAAAAAATGTTAAGTCGCGAAATAAATACAGATGATCACAGAACGCTGATTGATTCTGTTATTGATAATATAGGTGATAACAATGACGGAAATGTTTAAAGAATACGGCACTGCCCTATTTATGCTTGCCAAAGAACGTAACTGTGAAAATGAATACGCAATTGCGCTTGAATGTGTCGAAGAAGTGTTTGACGGTAATTCTCAGTATCAGGATTTTCTGTCTTCGCCGAATATACCTATGAAAGAAAGACTTTCCGCTCTGGAATCCGCCTTTTCGGATGCGATACCTCAGGATATTCTTTTCTTCTTGCAACTTCTGTGTGAAAAAGGACGCATACACGCTCTTAAAAGTGCAATCAGTGAGTACAAAAAACTCCTTGAGGTTCAGAACAAAGTTACAACTGCCTTAGTTACCAGTGCAATTCCTCTTACCGATTCCGAAAAAACCGCTTTGAAGGACAAACTGGAAATAAAAACCGGACATTCCGTAATTCTCGAATGCAAGGTTGATGAATCCATACTGGGCGGAATACTCATAGAAATAGACGGTAAGATAATAGACGGCACTTTGAAACACCGCATACAAGAAATAAAGGATGTGATATCACAATGACTTCAAGACCTGAAGAAATCAGCAATATCATTAAAGAACAAATAAAAAACTACAAATCTCAGATAGAGATGAAAGAAACCGGAAGCGTCATACTTGTCGGTGACGGTATTGCCCGTGTTTATGGTCTTAGAAACTGTATGTCCAGTGAACTTCTTGAATTTGAAGACGGAAGTTTTGGCCTTGCCCAAAATCTCGAAGACGAAACAGTTTCGGTTGCTCTTTTGTCGGACAACAATGAAATCAGAGAGGGAAGTGCTGTAAAACGTACCGGAAAAGTTCTTTCGGTACCTGTTGGCGATGCCCTCTTGGGAAGAGTTGTTGATGCTCTCGGTCAGCCAATCGACGGCAAAGGACCAATTGCTACAACCGAAACACGTCCCGTGGAATCAGAGGCGCCAGGAATCATAGAGAGGAAAAGTGTTTCTGTTCCTTTGCAGACAGGCATAAAGGCTATTGACAGTATGATTCCAATCGGCAGAGGTCAAAGAGAACTCATTATCGGAGACAGACAAACCGGTAAGACTGAAATTGCCATAGACACAATCATAAATCAAAAAAATTCTGATGTAATCTGCATATACGTTGCCATAGGTCAGAAAAACACATCGGTTGTTCAACTCGCAAACGAACTACGGAAAAATAATGCACTTGACTACACAATAATAGTATCGGCATCCGCATCGGAATCTGCACCTTTGCAATATGTTGCACCCTACTCCGGATGTGCCATGGCAGAATACTTCAGAGAGCAGGGTAAAGATGTTCTTATTATATACGATGACCTTTCAAAGCACGCTGTAGCATACCGTGCACTTTCTCTGCTTATAAGACGTCCTCCCGGCCGTGAAGCATACCCCGGTGACGTATTCTATCTGCACTCACGTCTTCTTGAACGTGCTGCATGCGTGGCTCCTGAATACGGCGGCGGTTCAATCACAGCCCTGGCAATTGTTGAAACTCAGGCGGGCGACGTATCTGCATACATCCCGACAAATGTCATTTCGATAACTGACGGACAGATATTTTTGGAAACGGAACTTTTCCATGCGGGAATTATGCCTGCAATCAACCCCGGTATTTCCGTAAGCCGTGTTGGAGGTTCGGCACAGTTGAAGGCTATGAAAAAAGTATCGGGCGAACTCAAACTTCTTTATTCACAATACCGCGAACTGCAATCTTTTGCGCAATTCGGAAGTGACCTTGATGCTGATACAAAAGCACGTTTGGCACTTGGTGAGCGAATTGTTGAAGTTCTAAAGCAAGGTCGTAACGCACCAATCCGTGTAGGTTGTCAGGTTGCCATTGTTTATGCTGTAATAAACGGATATCTCGACAGTGTGGCTGTTTCAGATGTAAAGGAATACGAAGCAGATCTTTTTAGAAAACTTGAAAACAAATACAATGACCTTTTGGTACGTTTTGAAAGCGGCTATTATGAAGAATCTGACATAGAAACCCTCAAAAAAGCCTTGCAAGAGATGCAGAGGTGAGCAGATGGGCGCTAATACCAAACAACTCCGTACAAGAATTAAAAGTGTCAGTTCTACCCTGCACCTTACCAAAGCAATGGGACTTGTCGCATCTTCCAAAATACGGCGTGCCACGGATTTCATGGTAAAAAGCCGCGAATATGCCGGAACAATTACTGACATTATGGAAACCCTTTCAGCATCTCCGGAATGTGCAAAGAATCCGTTTTTAAACAATAACGCAAGTGATGAAATGCGGATTATAATAATCGCAGGAGACAGAGGTCTTGCCGGCGGATATAACGCGAATATTTTCCGTCTTGCCAAAGAATACCCCGATGCCAAGTTCATACCTATCGGCAAAAGAGCCTTTGAACGTTTTGAAGGCAAAATGCTCCTTGCCGAACAATTTGGCTATAATGATGCTTTGGAACTTTCACGCACTTTGTGTGCAGATTTCAGGGATGGCAAATTCGGCTCTCTCGCGATAATCAGTACCTCATATGTATCCATGCTTACACAGGAGGCTCGTTTTATTAAAATTCTTCCCTTTGAAAGAAAAGAAGAAAAGAAAAAAGCATCAATAGAGTTTGAACCAAATGAAACCACCATATTGGAAACTGCGATAACCGAATACGTTGCCGCACTTATTGTATCTCATGTACGTGAAAGTTTCGCATGTGAGGTTGCTTCCAGAAGAAATGCTATGGATTCTGCAGGCAAAAATGCCCAAGAGATGATAGACAATCTCCAGTTGGAATACAACCGTGCAAGACAGGGTGCAATCACCCAGGAACTCACAGAAATCGTTGCCGGAAGCGGCTCTGTATAATAAATAATACGCTTTGGCGACAAAGGAGGAAATATTATGTCCGATAAAGCAAACGGTATTGTAAGTCAGGTTATGGGTCCTGTAGTTGACGTTCGTTTTGAAGAGGGAACTCTGCCTGCCATATACAATGCTCTTACTATACCTATAGATGATAAAATGCTCACTGTTGAAGTTGCACAGCACGTTGGTGATAATACCGCCCGTTGTATTGCAATGTCCTCAACAGACGGTCTTAAGAGAGGGACACCTGTTACAGACACCGGAAGCGCAATAACCGTTCCCGTCGGAAGAGAAACTCTGGGCCGTATATTCAATGTCTTGGGCGATCCCGTGGACAACAAACCATCTCCGGAAAAAGTGCAAAGATGGAATATTCACCGAGAGGCACCGGAATATGATGAACTCTCACCGTCAACAGATATTTTGGAAACAGGCATCAAGGTTATCGATTTAATCTGTCCCTACTCAAAGGGTGGAAAAATCGGTCTCTTTGGCGGTGCCGGTGTCGGAAAAACCGTTCTTATAATGGAACTTATCAATAACATTGCAAAAGAACACGGCGGATTGTCTGTTTTTACAGGTGTTGGAGAAAGAACCCGTGAGGGAAATGACCTGTACAACGAAATGATGGAATCGGGAGTTTTGAATAATACCACACTGGTCTACGGTCAGATGAACGAACCCCCCGGTGCCAGAATGAGAGTCGGTCTTTCGGGTCTTACCATGGCGGAATATTTCCGCGATGAAGAGGGTCAGGACGTTCTTCTGTTTATAGACAACATTTTCCGTTTCACGCAGGCCGGTTCTGAAGTTTCCGCCCTTTTGGGTCGTATGCCATCCGCTGTTGGATATCAACCTACTCTGGCTACAGAAATGGGCGCTCTTCAGGAAAGAATAACATCCACCAAAAAAGGATCCATA
>JAZNJU010000003.1:0-5003 GCA_045578205.1 Clostridia bacterium
CTCCTTGGCTCACAGAACACATGGCTACGATCCGACTTGCTTTCCGACACGCGCGAAAAACTCGTGAAATTGTATGAAGAAAGAATGGAGATTTATAAAGACACTGCAGATGTTAGCGTGCCCGACATGGAAACTGCTCAAGAAGAAGCACAGTATATCCTTTCTAAAAGAACGGAGTTGTTAAAATGAAAATTCTTGTTATAAACGGACCAAATCTCAATATGCTCGGCATAAGAGAACCCGACCACTATGGAAAAGAAACTTACAGCGACCTTTGCGAAAAAATACAAAAGCATTGTGACGGCAAGGGAATTTTGGTGGAAATGTATCAATCCAATCATGAGGGCGACCTTGTTGACGAAATTCAAAAGGCGTACGGAAGAATGGATGCCATTGTGATTAACCCCGGAGCATACACCCACACCAGCATTGCAATCCTGGATGCGGTAAAGTCGGTAAGTATTCCGACTGTTGAAGTGCACATTTCAAAAGTGGAGGAAAGAGAAGACTTCAGGCAGGTAAGTTATGTTCGCCTCGCCTGCAAAAAGACCATAACAGGTCACGGCACAGACGGATATCTGGAAGCCATAGATTATCTGGCAGGTGAGTGCAAATGACAGCGGAATTCAGACCATGCGTATTACAAGGGGAAACAGACGCTCCGCCGTCAAAAAGTATGGCGCACAGATTTCTGATAGGTGCCGCATTGTCCGAGGGAATTTCCACACTTTCGGGTGTTGACTACAGCGAGGACATCCTTGCCAGTATTGATTGTCTTAAGGCACTTGGAGCGAAAATAATCACAGAAAACGACAAGGTAGGCATCAATCCCGAAAATTTTATGAAAGCGGAAAATCCCCGTTTGGAATGTCGGGAAAGCGGAAGCACTTTGAGATTTTTTATTCCGCTTTGTCTGTGCCTCGGCAAAAAGGTTACTTTAAGCGGCAGTACCCGTCTTTTTGAAAGACCTCTTACTGTCTATGAGGATTTGTGCCATGAGTATGGCTTTTTGTTTGAAAAAGAAGAAAACTCCGTAACTCTTTGCGGAAATTTGAAAAGCGGAAATTACAAGGTGAGGGGAGATATCTCCAGCCAGTTTATCACCGGACTGATTTTTGCTTTGGTATATCTTGGGGGAGAATCCCGTGTAGAGATTATTCCTCCTTTTGAAAGCCGTTCATATGTAAATCTCACGGTTTCTGCACTAAAGTCTTTTGGTGCAGACGTGGAATTTGACGGTGAATACACCATTGCAATAAAAAAATCCACCCTGCGTCCGTATTCGGGAAAGATTGAGGGGGATTATTCAAACGCAGCGTTTTTGGATGCCTTTAACCATATCGGTTCCCATGTGCAAATTAAAAATCTCAATCCTGAAAGTCTCCAGGGCGATAGGGTGTACAGAGAGTATTTTGCCAAAATTTCAGACGGAACACCAACTCTTGATATATCGGATTGTCCCGATTTGGGTCCTATACTTTTTGCACTTGCGTCGCTCAAAAACGGCGCCGTGTTTACGGGAACAGACAGGCTCAAAGTAAAGGAGAGTGACCGGGGCAAGGCAATGGACGAGGAACTTAAAAAACTTGGCGGAGGACTTGTTTTCGGAGATAATGTGATAACAGTTCCAAAGCAGGAACTTAAATACAAAGGTGAAGTTACAGACGGTCACAATGACCACAGAATTGTAATGGCAATGTCGGTCATACTTTCAAAAACAGGAGGAAAAATATCGGGAATTGAGGCGGTTAAAAAAAGTTATCCCGCATTTTTCAGCGATATCAGACAACTCGGAGCAGAGGTGAATATTAATTGATAGTAGATATAAGTAAAAAAATACTCATAGTAGGTCTCGGACTTCTCGGCGGAAGTTATGCAAGGGTGCTTAAGCGTTTTGGCTTTCACATAAGTGCAATTACCAAAGATCAAAGTTCAATAGATTATGCAATGAGTGAAAACATAATCGATGAGGGCACAACGGAACTTGATGAGGGAATAATAGGCAAAGCGGATATTGTGATTTTTGCTTTGTATCCACATATTTTTCTGGAATGGATTGAAAAAAATCAAGGAATGTTAAAAAGCGGTGCACTCATAACCGACGTAACGGGTGTAAAGGGAAGTATTGTATATAAAATTCAGGACATGTTAAGAGATGATGTTGAATTTATCGCTGCACATCCAATGGCAGGCCGCGAGGTTTCGGGTGTAGAAAACAGCACGGATAAGATGTTTGCAGGAGCAAACTACATTGTTACTCCGACTGACAAAAACACTCCCGAGGCAATAAGTACCTGTCTTGAACTCGGACGGCTTCTGGGTTTTTCAAATGTTACTACACTTTCTCCCAAGGAACACGATGAGATGATAGGTTTTCTCTCACAACTTACCCATTGCATAGCAATCACTCTTATGACTTGCAATGACAAGGAGAATATGGAGAAATTCACGGGTGATTCATTCCGCGACCTTACGAGAATTGCCCGTATCAATGATTTGATGTGGAGCGAACTCTTTGTTGCAAATAAGGATGCACTTTTAAATCAGATGGATATGTTTATAGAAAAATTCACACAGTTAAGGACTATGCTTAGGGAAGAAGACATAGACGGAATGAGAAAAATGATGCGTCATTCCACTAAGCGCAGAGCATTGTTTGACAAAAAATAACATCAAAGGAGAGATAAAAATGAATATGGATTTCAAACGCAAATTACCAATACCAATGGAGATAAAGGAGCAGTTTCCTTTATCCTATCAACTCGAACAGTTGAAAGTGAAAAGAGATGTGGAGATAAAATCAATTTTCGAGGGTAAGGATGACAGGTTTGTTCTTATCATCGGTCCATGTTCTGCAGACCACGACGACAGTGTTATCGATTACATTTCCCGATTAAGGGAAGTACAGGAAAAAGTTGCCGACAAGATTCTCATTATTCCCAGAATTTACACCAACAAGCCCAGAACCACAGGTGACGGATACAAGGGAATGCTTCATCAGCCCGACCCGAATAAGGAATCGGATATGCTAAAGGGAGTTATTGCCATAAGAAATCTTCACTTAAGGGCAATTGCCGAAACCGGTTTCACCTGTGCAGATGAAATGCTCTATCCTGAGAATTACAGATATCTTTCCGATTTGCTTTCCTACGTTGCAATAGGCGCAAGGTCTGTGGAAAACCAGAAACACCGCCTTACAGCAAGCGGACTTGATATTCCCGTGGGAATGAAAAACCCCACCGCAGGTGATATTTCAGTTATGATGAATTCAATTACAGCAGGTCAGCATGCACACACATTCATCTACAGAGGTTGGGAAGTGGAAAGCCGTGGCAATCCTCTTACCCATGCAATTTTGAGAGGATATGTAAACAAGCACGGTCAGTCACTTCCAAACTACCACTATGAGGATCTTATTCACCTTGCTGAAGCCTATGCCAAATCCGGACTTGCCAACCCTGCGGTTATTGTTGATACAAACCACGCAAATTCGGGCAAACAGTGGATGGAACAACCCCGAATTGCCAAGGAAGTTCTCCACAGTTGCCGTCATAACAGCGATGTTAAAAAGATTGTGAAAGGTCTTATGATAGAAAGTTACATTGAAGACGGTGCACAGAAACCCGAAGAAGGCATCTACGGCAAATCTATAACCGATCCCTGCCTTGGCTGGGAGAAAACAGAAAAACTTATCTATGAAATAGCAGATGTTCTTTGAATACAAAAAATCCGCCTGGTGTCAGGCGGATTTTTGATTGATTTAAATAAAATGCCATATAAACATTTTAAGCCCAAGCAGTACAAGAACTATACCGCCTGCAACTTCGGCTTTCTTTTTGTATTTGGTACCGAATATGTTTCCCACTTTAACGCCTATTGCCGAGAGGATGAAAGTGGTTATGCCAATGAGCGCAATTTTTACGAATATGTTTGTGGTAAAACTTCCCGTAAGGCTTGAACATGGGGCAAAGGTTACTCCCACAGCCAAGGCATCTATGCTTGTGGCAAGGGCAAAGGGGAGCATTGCCTTGAATCCGAAGTCATTGCTGCATTCATCTTCTTCGTCTTCAAATGCTTCTCTAATCATATTTATACCGATTACGGCAAGCAGTATGAAAGAAACGATGTAATCAAATTTTGATATTATCTTTGAAAAACTGCATCCTGCCAGATAACCCAAAAAGGGCATGAGAGCCTGAAAAACACCAAAATAAAGTCCTGTAATGATATAGTGTTTAAACTGGATTTTCTTTACGGAAAGTCCCTTGCATGTGGCAACTGCAAAGGCATCCATAGAAAGGCTGACGGCTATAAGAAAAAGTTCAGTAAAAGTCATAATTCTCTCCTAATAATCCTCTTTTCTGGTTTTTCGTATGTGTCGAAAAGTGGCTTCTTCTCCGTCGTTTTTGAGCATCACAAGAAGACTTTCCAGATAATCCGAGGTTTCGGGGTGTATAAAACGGGTGCCCTTTGAACGGAGGAAGTATTCCAGCGGATGTGAATCGGAATAATTTTCTCCTTGATAAATTTTACTTGCGGCAACTCTGTCGCAGAACATTTCCATCACAAATATTTTTGGCATTTTAATGGGCATCATCTGTTTGGTATGGGGAACGTAGTCCGTCCAGTATTCAAAATGGTGGCGGTTGCGCCCCTTATGGTGGAGCCACGCGGTGGAATAACCCAGCCGTACCCGCTCCTCTTCGTTGGGGCTACGGGTGCCCTGATAATAGCGAGCACCCACCCAAAATTCACGGGGACCATATTTGGACAGGTCGTGAAACAGCCCCTGCCAACCAATGCCCGCCCGAAAACAATGGGCAATTACCCGGTGGCGGTGACGGGTGATGGTGCGAAAATGGCAAATGGGATGCATAAAACCCCGCTCCTTCCGGCTTGCATTGTGCCGTATGATGTGATAGAATGTTAACGGCTGGCCACGTTGGACCATCCTGCGGGCGGTTTAGAGCCGTCAAACAGCCATTTGGTCTCCGGCAGACAGG
>JAZNJU010000004.1:0-3717 GCA_045578205.1 Clostridia bacterium
GGGCAAGTTGCTGCATAACGCCGTCTGCATACAAGAGTTTATATCCCGGTCTTTCTCCATACTTGTCGTTACCATAATGAAATCTAAAAGCATTACCGTCAAGATATGGAGATAAATCTAACCTAAGTACATGCTCTCTTACACTTTCGGGAATGCGGGATAAGATTTCTTCGTCCGTAACAGTCCCAAAGTCTGAATTATCCAGTGTTACAGAGCCTTTGAATGTAACCTTCTCGTCATTGTAGGCTCTAAATACAAGCGGTGCATCTGCCGTGCGGGAATCCGTTTCGCCGTTAAAGATTACCTGAGACGCACCCTTAGATACATCGTACTCACCGCCCCTGAAGTTTACAAACACAGGGATATCACGATGCTTTGCGGCAAGTTCTTTTGCGCCTATCATTGTGGCAAGGGGAGATTCTAATGTACCGTCTGCACTGTCGTCTCCGTCCGGAGCAACAAATATTTCCTTGTACTCTGTATAGTCTGACTCGATCGGTAATGCCTTAACCTGAGGCAATTCAGTTGCATATGCTACAGGTACAAAAATCGATACTAATACAGTTGTAATTAGTATTAACGAGAAAATTTTTTTCATTATACACCTCAGTGTTTTGCAGGGACGGGGTTGTATTACCCCGTCCTTACAGGGTTTTTAAAATACTGTGCTATATAAACACGTGTGATAAAATAGTTTATTCGCCTTCAAACACAGCCTCTGCTGCGAGAGGAAGTGCTGTGGTATAATCCTTCCACAAAAATGCTCTTATTGTTTTGGCATTTTCAGGTACTAAAAATGTGGGCTTAAATGATGCACCGTTTACGATATCTACCGTTCCCTGTGCATTTGCCATCATAAGCATGGCACCGTCGGCATCTTCTATGGTAACAACTGCAATATAAGCACTTGCCTCATAGTTTGCCTTGATACTCATATCGACTGTAATGGTCTCGCCCACCATGGAAGTGAGGTCGTCTACGGGTGCCAAGTCGCCGTCTGTTACAGAGATTGTTGCAACATACGCTTCGGGCTTGGTTGTGAATTTGAGGGTAAAATCTTTTTCGAGATTCATGCCGTATTCCTGCGAAGTAACGCTGTCCCCAAGTACCTTAACCGTGTAATCGGTAGCATAGGGCAGAGTGTTTACAAATTCAACCGTTGCTATGGTATTGCCGAAAGAATCGGAAGTACAGGATACTTCGTATGCATCCTTGGAGAGGGGCTCTGTGCTCTCGCCCTCATATACGAGAATGCTGTCTTCATTGATGGTAGTTTCGTCCATAGCCATACTAAAACTAAGTTCTACGGATGCACCTACATTGTCCACATCATCTGCGCCCTCCAAAGGAAGGGTGCTTGTAACCGCCGGTAAAGAATGGTACACAACCTTGACATCATCGAAAGCCATACTGCTCGCTGTGGATTTCCAGCCCGGTCTTACAAGAAGATAATCAAGACCGTCTACGGGAGCAATAGTCTGGTCCTCGTAACTTTTCCACTCGGTGTCGGAACTTCCCTTAATGCTTACGGTTGCCTTGTTGGCTACTGTGTTTACAATGTACTTAACATCGTACCAGGTGTTTGCGGAAATAGCAAAAACATTGTCACCATGCGAACTGTAATATCCGTCACCCCATTTTTTGAATTGGGGGAAAAGTCTTCCGATTGTTCCTGCATCAGTCATATAAATGATTGGTTTGGTGGTAGTGGAGGTGTCCTCGTTTATTACATACGCGTAAAGGGTAAAGCAGTCATAGAGATAAGCGCCTAAAACTTCGGGATTCACCCTGTATGAAATTTCATAAACTCCCTCACCTTTGTCCGGTATATCTTTAATTAATCTGGTGTGAGCACCGTCCCAGTAATTGGAAGTACCTGCGGCAACACGGATAAAGGTATTGTCATCTGTATCAATCACAGTGTTTCTGTTACCGAATATGATATTGTAACTGCCTCCATCCTGACTTAAACTCCAACCATCAAGGGTTTCAACTGCTACCCCTTCATCTAAATTTTCATAAGTTTCGTCTATTATTGTCTGAGCGTCTGCCAGAGCCACAGAACTGAGGCAGAGGCAAAAGACAATAAGAATAGTGATAAGTTTTGTTGTGTTCTTTAACATAGTATCAAAAACCTTTCTTAATCAGATATGTTCATCCTGATGTATATGAGTCTACCTGCAACATCTGCAAGGTTGGTAACGGGGTTATTGTTCTCGTCGAAGAAACTGAACCATATAGCAGGAAGCGGCTTTGTGGTAAACTCCAGTGTAAAATCTTCCATCGGCCTTATGAGGTCACGCGTATATACCGAATCTGCCAGAACTACAACCCTGTAGTCAGTTGCGTACGAAAGCGGTTTTGCAAACCTTAGGGAGGCTATGGTATTACCGAGCCTGTCGGAGGAGGCTTCTACCGTGTATTCAGCCACACCCATAGGGACAAGGCTGTCGCCCTCATACACCAATATACTAAATGGTGTAAGCGAGCTTTCGTCCATGGGCATATTGAATGTAAGCTTAACCTCAGTATCCATTACACCCACATCTGCGGCATCCTGCTCGGGATATGTAGTGGCAACGCCCACATAGGTGTCATATGTGATTAATAAATCATCGAATGAGAAGGTACCATTAAGCGCCGCTTCATGGTTAGTATCGCTTGATACAAGGTGGTAACCGGGTCTTAATTTGAGATATGCCGGAGCACTCATGGCAAATTTGGCAGGTATACTTAGTGTGAAAGTCTCTGTCCATTCTGCGTCAGAGGTCTTCTTATAAGAAAATGTAACCTGATTGTTTACAGTATCTACTTTATAGAAAAAGTCATACCAGGTATCCTTTTCAAATGCTGTGCTTGTGTTTTTCGTTTGTTCGTATTCAAAACCCAAGAATACCGCCGGATAATTAACCTTACCTTTACTATTATTGAGGGAAAAACTCAGTACGCTCTTGGGTGCACCTGTCGTATCGCTTTCGAGATACGCATACAGAGAGAATATATCGTAAAAGTGGGAATACATATTCTCGAAATTAAGCCTGTAGCTAAATTCGTATATTCCCTCTCCCATGTTGGGCACAGAACGCTGGTATGCACAATGTGCCTCGTTTACACTGCCGGAAATCTTTCGGGGGTTGATGCGCATTACCTTGCCATCGGAGGCGCTGCCGTCCGTATACGACTCTACAGAGAACACATAACCGTAACCGGTGTTTTGTCTCGACCAGCCATCGAGTGCCTGAACGGGTATAGTTTCGGCACTTAAGCCATCGTAGGTCTCATCTGCGAGTACCGCCTTTACAGGCAATGCACTTGTGTCCACGGGCGCAGGGGAATACAAAACCTTGACATCATCGAAAGCCATAGCGCTTTGTGTTGATATCCAACCCGGTCTTACAAGGAGATAATCAAGTCCGTCTACGGGAGCAATTGTCATGTCCTCGTAGTTTTTCCACTCGGTGTCGGAACTTTCCTTGATGCTTACGGTTGCTTTGTTGGATATTGTATTTACAATGTATTTAACATCGTACCATGTGTTTGCGGAGAGTTTAACGGCATCGCTGCCGTGTGTGCTGTAATATCCGCTGTCCCACTTTGGAAACTGGGGAGCAATATTACCGATTCTATTTGCATCGGTCGTTCCGTCGGTCATGTAAAGAATAGCCTTGGTGGTAGTGGATTCATCATCCCCTGTTACATATCCGTAAAGGCTAAAGC
>JAZNJU010000005.1:0-2372 GCA_045578205.1 Clostridia bacterium
AAAATGTGAATAGGGGTAACCAATGCTTATACTGTTTAGACTGCCGTACGAAATCCATAAAAGCCTTCTGTTGCGGTGCAGTAAGGGCATGTCGTTGAACCTTCTCCCATCCGCAATTCTGCTTAATTTCTTTCATAAGACCGTCTATGGGGTTTTTACGGATATAATCATCACGGAATGCCATTGTGAATATCGGGTTCAAAATGGTGTGTATAATTTCCATACTGTTAGGTTTGAACCCAACATCATAGATAAGGTGCATATAAAATGCTTTCACGTCGCTATACTTGATAGCAGTTATTTTTCGTTTGCCCAAATCTTCGCTGACATACTTTGTATACATATAAATGTAATTTTCACGGGTTGACGGGCGAAGATTCTTTTTCATCGCCATATACTTCTCAAAGAAATAATTAAGGTCTGTTCTCTCTGCGGTATAGGTGTCAAGACCGTCTTCCAAGTCGCGCTTGATTTTTTGTTCCATTTCCCGAAGAGATGAGTCACATTTCTTGCCCATAGGCACTCTATCAGTGGGAACAAGTTTCCAACTGTAAACGGTCCGTCTTTTTCCAAGTCGGTCTTTATATTTATATTCATATCTTCCGTCTTCTCGCTGGAACTCACCTTTTTCTAATATCCTATTTTTTGAATCTCGTCTTTTACTTGACATACTTTTTTCTCCTTAAATTATATTTATTTTGTCGATATATTCTTCAAACAATCTTCGTTTGAAAAGGACACGGTTTCCACTCCAAAGCAGAAACTCTTCGTCCCTGTGTTCGTTTGCAAATTGTCGCAGTTTGTTTATTCCAATGTTGAAATAGTCTGCTGCTTCTTCTGCCGTTAAATTGTGTTTATGCCATATTGGTGTTTTTTCTTTATCCTTTGTCGTATTATTCGTTCTCTTCGGCAAACACTCATCGTAAGTGCCGTCGAACAACTTTCTCAACCTCCTTTATAAAAATGGTGATGGCAAAGAGTAAGATATTTTTTCGATTTTGTCAATACCCCCAAATCGTGCCATTTTACCCCAAACCCGAAAAGTAGGGGTAAAATAGGCCGATTTGATTTTTGAGAGCTCAGATTCGTCTATTTTAGAGAATATGAACTTTTTGTAAATTATTCAAAACCTCGGTTTTTTAAAGAGTATAGCGCGTATTTTTTTGCTTGTCAGCCTTAATCTGTTGCAGAAAAAGGTAAATCTTCGTCAACGAAATCAAAAGTTAATTGCTCATACTCTTCGGTTTCGTTATAGTCGGGTTGAATCTCGTCATCGTCGATAGGGTTGGTATCTTCTTTGAACTCTGTTGGAGCAATAGAAATACCAACTGCCTTGTAACTTGGGGTGCCGTTCTCTTTGTATCGAACTTCGGCAAAGAATGTGACGAATCTGTCCTTGGTATATTGGGTTAGTTTCTTATAGTTAATGCCTGTGGTGTTGTTGAAACACATTACCGAAACAAGTGGGGCTTTTGGACCTCGATTGTTTGAGTCGGCAAGGAAAGAGACAGAATTATAACTCCCTCTATCTGTCACCGAGCGAACATAACCTTGTATCATAACGAACTCTTTTTCTGTGCCTGTGAATAGGCGAATTGGATTAATCATTTGGAACACTCCTTTTATTTAATATTTTTTAGTGGCTACAACACAAAAAAGAAAATGGAATGCCCCCGAGCATTCTCGGGGCATTCCACCTTCATAAATATAATTCCACCAAAAATATGTAAATAAAAGACAAAAGAAAAAGTGTTGTAAATCACTTACATGATAAAGTATAACTACAGTTTTTTAAATTGCAAGTATTTTGACAAATTATTTTTATGACTTTGCGCCGAGGTAAACATTAACGATATCGACCCGTTTTTCTGCCGTTCCGTGACCGAGTCGGACACAACAATCGTTCTTTGCCGTTCGGTCTGCTTTATCGGGTGAATATCCCTTATCAAGATAGTGTTGATACTGCTTGCAGTAATATGCCTGTATGGACGATTTTCTCACCGAGTGATTGCCACTTTTTTGGACTGCCTTACAACCGACGGTCTTTTCGCTTGGTACCGTGATTCCAAGACGGCATAATCTTCTGGATAACCACTTATTTGCACTATCCTTACGGATATTGCCAAACAGAGAATCCGTCTCTGCTTTGCCTGATATAAGCGAACTGCAGAAAGAGTGGAACTCTTTATCGGTTACGGTGATTTCTCGGTTGCGGCCACCTTTGTCCTTTTCAAAAAAGACCATTACTGTCTGCCCGTCGTTGCCGAGGGTAATGTGCCGTTTTTGAATAGAAACCGAATTGACACGGCAGCAGGTGTAGGTTGAGAAGATAAAGAAGTTGCTCGAGTGACACGGTTTGACAATCGAGTCCT
>JAZNJU010000006.1:0-65085 GCA_045578205.1 Clostridia bacterium
TTTTTGGGGCAATACAAGGAAAAAGCGCAAGCATATGCGAGGCATTTGCGAGCATTTTGACGAAGTAGTGTCTCAAAAAGCCATCAAAAAACACATTCGGATATTAATACATTTGCTTTCTCTTCGGGTCCCCCTCGCAAGCACGCTTGCTTCGGTTCAGTTCGCTTATTCTGCATCTTATTTTCCTATCCCCAAAGGGGGTGTAAATTAATTCTTAATTAATTTACACCCCCTTGATACATTACATATTATTTTTTGTAAACTCCCATGAAGACCGGCACATAGTGTCAATATCCAGTTCTGCCCTCCAACCGAGTTCCTTGAATGATTTTTCGGTGTCAGCATAGCACACGGCAATATCGCCGTCACGTCTTGGGGCGAATTCATACTTGAGAGTTTTTCCGCAGGCTTTTTCGTATGCGTGCAGAACTTCCAGCACAGAGTATCCGTTTCCTGTGCCCAGGTTGTAGACATTCACACCCGTGCAGGTGTTTGCCTTTTCCAGAGCCTTTACGTGGCCTTTGCTGAGGTCAACCACGTGTATGTAATCTCTCACGCCCGTTCCGTCATCCGTCGGATAATCGTTTCCGAAAACATTGAGGTGGCTCAGTTCCCCTGTGGCAACTTTGGCAATATACGGAACAAGGTTGTTTGGTATGCCGTTCGGATTTTCGCCTATAAGACCGCTTGCATGAGCGCCGATTGGGTTGAAATAACGAAGAAGAACAATTGACCACTCATTGTCGGATGTGTAGAGGTCTGTGAGTATGTCTTCAATCATTAACTTTGTGCTTCCGTAGGGGTTTGTAGTGTGTCTGGGGAAGTCTTCCTTTATCGGAACAGTGTGAGGATTTCCGTACACTGTTGCAGAAGAACTGAAAACTAATTTTTTGCAGTTGTACTTGCGCATAACATCGCAGAGCACCAGTGTGCTTACGATGTTGTTTTCATAGTATTCAAGGGGCATTCTTACCGATTCACCCACTGCCTTGAGACCTGCAAAGTGGATTACCGCATCGATTTTGTTTTCTTCAAAAATCTTTTCTACACTTTCCCTGTCTCTTAAATCTTTTTCGTAGAATTTGACTTTTTTACCTGTGATTTTTTCGATTTTTTCAATGCTGTCTCTTTTGGAATTGCACAGATTGTCTATAACGGCTACTTCATAGCCTGCATCAATCAGTTCAACGCAGGTGTGACTGCCGATAAAACCTGTTCCTCCTGTAACTAAAATCATATTAACACCGCCTTTTTATAGTATATACAGTATAACGCAAAATTCATGAGAATACAAGCATGTGTAAAAATTTTATTAATTTTTCAATTTGGGGGTAGATTTTTAGCACTTTTTGTATCATAATATATATGTAGTATCATGACACAAAATATATTCGGAGGAAATTATGAAACATATAGTTATTTTAGGAGACGGAATGGCAGATTACAAGGTGGATGAACTTGGCGGCAAAACTCCTCTGGAGTGTGCAGACAAACCTTGTATGGATTACATGGCAAAAAACGGTGAAACAGGACACGTGTTCAATGTGCCCGATGATTATTCGCCCGGAAGCGATGTGGCAAATCTCTCTGCTATGGGATATGACCCTGTAAAATATTATTCGGGACGTTCACCCCTTGAGGCAGTCAGTGTCGGTGTGGATATGAAAGATACCGACATCATATTCCGTTGTAATCTTGTTACCCTATCGGAAGATGAAAAATATGAGGACAAAACTGTTATAGACCACAGTTCGGACGAAATTACAACCGAAGAGGCAAGAGAACTCATATCTGCAGTAAACGAGGCTTTCTCAAATGAAATGTTCTCTTTCTATCCCGGTGTAAGTTACAGACATATTATGGTGTGGGACAAGGGACCATATGACTTTACCCTTACACCCCCTCACGATATACTGGAAAGAAAGGTTAAGGACTACATTCCCAAAGGCGAGGGCAGTGAATACATATATGATATGATGGTGAAGAGTTTTGATATCTTAAATAACCATCCCGTCAATATAGCCAGGGCCGAAAGGGGACTTAGAAAAGCCAACTCCATATGGATATGGGGCGAGGGCAAAAAGCCTCTTCTGTCGGACTTCTTTGAAAAGTACAATATGAAAGGCACCGTTATAAGCGCTGTTGACCTCATAAAGGGAATAGGACTTTGCGCAGGACTTGATGTTGTTGAGGTAGAGGGTGCCACGGGAAATGTACACACCAACTACAAGGGCAAAGCGGATGCCGCTCTGAAAGCACTGAAAAACGGAAGCGACTATGTGTATATTCACCTGGAAGGTCCCGACGAATGCGGTCACAGACACGAAATAGAGAACAAGGTAAAGGCAATTGAACTAATAGACGAAAAAGTTGTAAAGTACATTAAAGATGACCTGGATAAAGAGGGTATAGACTATCGGATGCTTGTGCTTCCCGATCATCCCACACCTCTGGCCCTGAGAACACACACAAGAGACAGCGTGCCCTATATTCTCTATGACAGTACAAATGAAATCCGGGGCACAGCCGATTTGTACACCGAAGATGAAGCAAAGAAAAGCGGCATAGTTATAAGGGAAGGACACACTCTTATGGAGAAATTTGTTAAAAACTAAGGAGCAAACCTATGAAAATTCCTGCAAAGGACTCTCTTTCAAGTCTTGTAAAACTCTTATACGCAATATTTGCAATTGTAGTAATAATATTTGTTTTGCCAAAAGCGGTTTCCTGTTTGCTGCCGTTTTTCTTCGCATGGATAATTTCCATGATAATAAAGCCTCTTTCAACGGTACTGGAAAAGATTGTACACAACAAACGTGTGTCGGTTCTTGTTTCAATGCTTGTTGTACTGGGCATAATATTTGTTGTTTTATACAACCTGTCCAAGGCGATTGTGGACGAAATACAGGTTATATACGAAATGTTTTCCGACACAAAAGACGGCATTCCTGTTTTTATCTGGGACATTCTTGAATCTTTGCCGAGGAATTTAAAGGATACGCTGACAACCGCTGTTGTCAATTCGGACATGAAGGAGATTGCATATCCTGCAATACAAAGCGCACTTCCAAAAATCGGCGGTGCCGCCACCAAGATACCGTCTGCGTTTGTTTTCACGGTTATATTGCTTCTTGCAACATACTTTATGAGTTATGATGAAAAGGGTTTGAAAGAAGAACTCAAAAAGTTCATCCCCGAGCGCGGGATAGAAAAGATGAGGAAAATCCGCAGAATATTCTCTCTTGCAATAGGCGGTTATGTAAAGGCACAACTCATAATAATGTGCATGGTGTTCACAATACTTCTTGTGGGATTTGTGATTCTGGATGTAAAGTTGGCACTTTTGCTTGCATTTGTCATAAGTCTCATAGATGCAATCCCCGTTTTGGGAACAGGCATGGTTCTGAATCCTCTTGCGGTTGTCTATCTGATACAGGGAGACTATGTACGAGCCGTGGGTTTTGTGTGTCTTTATGTTGTGGTTCTGCTTCTTCGCAATTTTGTGGAACCCAAGGTACTTAGCGGACAACTGGGGATACACCCGATAATAACCCTTGTTTCTATGTATGCAGGTTTGAAACTCATAGGTGTAATTGGCATGATTATAGGCCCTGTACTTGCAATAATAATCATAAATTTCTTGAAGACAGAAAAAATGGAGGCGATGACCGATGCAGGTGAATAATACCGTTGTTATTGTGGACGATGACAAAAACATATGTGAACTTGTACGGCTTTATCTTTCCAAAGAGGGTTTTGACGCAAGATGTGTTTTTGACGGCAACAGTGCAGTAAAACTTATTGAAGAACTGAAACCCTCTGCGGTAATTCTGGACATAATGCTCCCCGGGATTGACGGAATAGAAGTTCTCAAGAGAATCCGTGCCAAATACCGTATGCCTGTTATAATGCTCACCGCAAAGGGTGAAACCATCGACAAGGTTCTCGGTCTGGAACTGGGCGCCGATGACTATGTGGTAAAACCTTTCGAACCAAAGGAACTGGTGGCAAGACTGCGCGCTGTTCTCAGACGTTCCGACGGGGGCGATACTCTCGGAGAAGAAATAAATTTTGACAAACTTTCTTTGAACATGTCTACATACGAACTCAAAATAGACGGGAAAGTTATCGACATTCCGCCAAAAGAACTGGAACTTTTAAACTACCTTTGTATTCACCCGAACAAGGTGTTTACAAGAGATCAACTTCTGGACGAAGTCTGGGGTTATGAATATTTCGGCGATTCCAGAACGGTGGATGTTCATGTCAAACGTTTGAGGGAAAAGATAGAGGGAGTAAGTGACAAATGGTCGCTTAAAACCGTGTGGGGTGTAGGATACAAATTTGAGGTGAAATAGTTTTGAGAAAAAGCATAATAGGAAATCTTGTTTTCTACAGTTTTCTTACAATCGGTGCTCTGATTATAACAATATCTGTATATTTTACATCTCAGATTGAATCTATTGCGGTTAAACAGAAGTCAAAATTGCTTTTGAATAATGTAGACAACATTCAGCAAACAACATATTTTGCATATACCAATCAAAGCGAAACAATGGACATAATGCTTCAGGGAATCATAGATTCCATTGCGGCAACAACCGAATCTTCCGTTACGGTTTTTGATAACAACGGTGTTGTGCTTACCCAGTCGGGAGCAAAGGTGGATACGGATTCTTTTCAGACGGTTACAGACAGGGTTACCGATCCTGTTTTGAAAGGCGGAAGAATAACATCCAGCAATATATACAAAGACCAGTACGGTGAAAAAATACTTACCGTCGGTGCACCTCTTGTCCATGAGGGGGAAATTTTCGGCGGTGTAATGTTCAATCAGAGAGTTCCCGAGGTAAAAGGTGTGTATGCTTTTGTTGTAAACCGTACACTCATTATGCTTATTCTGGCGATGATACTTTCTGTGATACTCTTTGGTTTTCTCACTTTCAAAATAACCAGTCCCATGCGCAAGATAAGTGCGGCTGTAAAGGAATTTTCAAAAGGAAACTTCAAAAAACGTGTTGAATACGATTCCGACAACGAATTTGGAAAACTTGCACGTAATATAAACGATATGGCATCTTCTCTCGACAGCCTTGAAAGTTTGCGAAAACAGTTTATCTCCGATGTATCTCACGAACTGCGCACTCCGCTTACCACTATTTCGGGCTTCACCGAGGGAATCCTGGACGGAACTATACCCGAGGAAAACCGGGATGAATATCTGGAGGTTGTGCTTTCTGAATCAAAAAGACTTTCCAGACTTATAACCAATCTTTTGCAGGTTACAAAGATGGATAACGGAGAAACTAAACTTGAGATAACAAAATTTGATATAAATGAACTTGTAAGAATAAATCTTTTGAAGTTTGAAATGATGATAACTCCAAAAAATATAGATGTATCCCTCAATATGGATGAGGAGAGACTAATCGTAAAAGCGGATAAAGATGCCATAACCCAGGTTCTTACAAATCTTATAAACAACGCTGTGAAGTTTACTCCCGAAAATGGGGAAATCTCCATAAATATAACGCGAAAAAAGGATAAGGTATGCGTAGCGGTTGAAAATTCAGGCCACGGCATCAAAAAGGAAGATATACCATACATCTGGGACAGATTCTATAAAGCCGACAAGTCCAGAAGCGACAGCCGTAACGGAATGGGTCTTGGTCTTTACATTGTAAAGAATCTTATCAATATGCACGCAGAGACCATTACCGTATCCAGCGAACCGGGCAAGAAGACTGTGTTTGCTTTCACCTTGTCTTCGGCAAATGAATAATTTTTTCTTTTTTTACAGTTTATTCACAGTTTATTAAAAAAGTTTTGATATCATATTTTCACAGAAACAGTGAAAGGAGAAATCCCCCATGGACGAATACAAATGGTTTAAAGATGATTTTCAGAATGATATGAATAAAACTTCATCCGACGGTTATGCGTCAGATGAAGATACCAAAGGATATTCCGAAGACTTTGAAAGCGAGACTGCACGGGATACCTTTGGTGAAAATGATGATGTTGTTTTTGACAGTGCGGAGACAGCGTCCTTTTACAACACAAACATAAAACACAAAAAACCAAAAAAGAGAGTGAGCGTGTTTGTTCTTGTGGCATCTGTTGCAGTAACAGCGTTCATCACGGCTGTTGCGGGTGTCTATGTTCCAAAATTCTACTCCGATATAAAGGAAGAAATCGTTAGATACAAAAACACTCAGAATTCACAGGCGGTTAATACTCCTGGCGAAACCAATACTCCCGGAGCCAAAATAGTTGCACAGGCAACTGTGGATTCCAATGGAAACGAAGCACTCACTACACCGGAGATTGTTGACATGGTCGGTCCTGCTGTTGTGGGAATTTCGTGCAAGTCTCCCGCTTCATACTATGGCTACTACGGTTACGGTTCCCAACAGGAAAGCAGCGGTTCCGGCGTTATAATAAGTCAGGACGGCTATATCGTGACAAATAATCATGTTGTGGAAAATGCAAATGAAGTCACCGTTATATTAAACACCAGCGAAACATACAGTGCATCTATTGTTGGTACTGACCCAAAGACAGATTTGGCAGTTCTGAAGATAGATGCTTCCGAACTTCCCTTTGCACAGATGGGACACAGTTCCGAACTTCGTGTAGGCGATACAGCCATTGCCATAGGAAATCCTTTGGGTCAGGAATTTGCAGGTACCACGACACAGGGGATAATAAGCGGTCTTAACAGAAGTATTACCATAGACAACAAACAACTAAATCTCATACAGACAGATGCGGCGATAAACCCCGGCAACTCCGGCGGTGCTCTGGTTAATGCGTACGGACACCTCATAGGTATCAACACTGCCAAGATTTCATCATCTTCCCTTGAGGGTCTGGGATTTGCAATCCCAATTGACGAAGCAAAACCCATAATAACCGACCTCATAGACAACGGATATGTAAAGGGACGTCCCATAATCGGAATAGGCGGACGCGCAGTAACCGAGGAAGATGCAAAGGCATATGGGCTTAAAGTCGGTGTGTATGTGGCCAGTATGACTGCCGATTCTCCTGCACAGATGGCAGGTGTTAAAATAGGCGACATCATAGTGGAATGTCAAGGCGAAAAGGTCGAAACCGTGGAAGATATAAACTTAGTTAAAAACAAATTGCAACCGGGTGACGAACTCGAAATCAAGGTTTACCGTCAGGGTAAATACAAAAACCTGACCATTATTCTTGGTGAAGAAATACCCGATATTGAATAGTATTCGTAACCCCTGTGCTTTTTGTACGGGGGTTGCTTTTTGTTGACTAAAACATCTCTGTGTGTTAAGATTTAAAATGAGGTGAGAAAAGTGCCTGTTGTGAGAGAGAATGAAAAAGAAAATATTAACACTTGGGTGAGGCTTTACCGTTCGCAGATTACCAAAGACAGCATACTGTCTTACCATCACCACACGGCAGTTGAATTTTGCTGTATATTGTCAGGTTGCGGAAAACTAAGCGGAGATGACGGTGAAATCCCCGTTTCGGAGGGAGACGTTATTCTTTTTCCTCCGGGTCAGACGCACATATTTTCTGCCCGAGAAGACAGCCTTTCCATGCTTACACTTCACTTTGAACCTCGTTATATCTGGCAATCCCAAAGCGGATTTTCGGGTGCTGAACTTTTGGGAGCAATTTTAAATTCCGACAAAGATTATTGCCCAAGACTTTCCGTGAATATATCGGAATATGTGTTTTCTAAAATTCTTGAAACCGAACAAGAGTTAAAAAACTGTAATAGAGAATATGAGAGTGCTGTAAAAACACTTATTGTGCAGATGCTTATATTCGTTTCAAGGCAAATGAGTTACGCAAAAAGATTTAAGAACACCGATGCACGGCTTTGCAATCTTTCGGGTCTTGAGAAAACAATGGATTACATAGATGCCAACCTGAAATCGGATCTGGATTTGTATGTACTTTCGGAAATATCGGGAATGAGCAAATCCTATTTTTGCACCGTGTTCAAAAGGTACAACGGCATTAAACCGTGGGATTACATTACCATAAAGCGTATTGATAAGGCATTAAGACTTATTATGCTTTCTCCGGAAAAGAAAATGAACATAGCAGCAGACTGCGGTTTCAACAATGCTGCCAATTTTTACAGAGCATTCAAAAAAATTACGGGAAGAACACCGGGTGACTATGAAAAACTAAGTATTGCCATGTATTGACAAAAGAAATTTCATGGTATATAATCTATTGAGTAAGAATTATATTTAACGGAGGTTTTACAATGAAAAAGATTTTATCACTTGTTTTGGTTTTGGTTGCAGTTGTAGCATGTTTTGCAGGTTGCGGCGCAAAAAATGACAAACTCACAATGGCTACTAATGCCGAATTCCCTCCCTTTGAGTACCTCGAAGGCGAAGAGATTGTTGGTGCAGATGTTGAAATTGCAAAGGCAATCGCAGAAAAATTGGGCAGAGAACTCGAAATCACAAACATAGATTTTGATGCAGCCTTAACAGGTGCAGCAACAGGTAAGTATGACATGGCTGTTGCAGGTATTACTGCAAACGACGAGAGAAGAAAAAATATGAACTTCTCCGATGATTACTACACTGCTTCTCAGGCTATCATAGTTACTGCAGAAAGCGAAATAAAAGGTGCAGCAGACCTTAAAGGCAAGAAAGTTTCCTGCCAGGAAGGCACAACCGGTGAACAGTATCTTCTCGATAACGGATATGAAATTCAGTCCTACAAGACAGGCGCTGAAGCAGTAAGTGCTCTTACAGCAAATAAAGTTGATGCTGTTGTAATTGACAATGCAGTTGCAGTTGCTCTTTCCCAGAAGCAGAATGGCAAAACAGTTGTTCTTGACGAAGCACTTACCAAGGAAGCATATGCTATTGCCTTAAAGAAAGGTAACGATGAACTCACAGAAGAAATCAACAAAGCACTCGCTGAACTCAAAGAAGAGGGCGTGCTCAAAAAAATATTTGAAAAGTACGATTTACCCTACGACGAGCAGTAAATATTGTTTGAAAGCGGCGTATGAAATGCGCCGCTTTTTTTAAAGAGGTATGAATATGAAATGGTTTAATAATTGGCTGGATACCCTCCACAACACATTTATAGTTGACAACAGATATATGACATTGATACAGGGCTTTGAGAAAACTCTCATCATAACATTCGGTGCTCTGATTATAGGTGTCATTATAGGAACTATTGTAGCAATTATTAAAGTTTTTGCCGAGGGTAATAAAAAACTTAAATTTGCTGATGTTATCTGCAATGTGTATCTTACTGTTATAAGAGGAACTCCTGTAGTTGTACAACTTCTTATATCGTTCTTTATTATATTTGTTACTGCAAAAGACGGAACTTGGGTTGCTGTGCTGACCTTTGGTATAAACTCCGGAGCCTATGTTGCCGAAACAATCCGTTCGGGAATTCTGGCAATCGACAAGGGGCAGATGGAAGCGGGCCGTTCTTTGGGATTTAACAAAATTCAGACAATGTGGCTTATCATATTGCCACAGGCATTTAAGAACATTCTGCCTGCCATCGGAAATGAAATGATAGCGCTTTTAAAAGAAACCTCCGTTGCCGGATATGTTGCGGTAATCGACCTTACAAAGGCAGGAAATCAAATAAAAAATACAACATACGATCAGATAAACCCAATACTTCTTGTTGCTATTGTTTATCTGGTTCTGGTAATGCTCCTTACTAAACTTCTTGCAATAATGGAAAGGAGATTAAGAAACAGTGAAAGATAATATACTTATTTCTGTGAAACAACTGAAAAAACACTATTTAAACGGAACCGTAAAGGCTCTTGACGATGTTTCCATAGATTTTGAAAAAGGAAAAGTTGTTGTGGTAATAGGTCCTTCGGGAAGCGGAAAATCAACACTTCTGCGTTCCTTAAATCTCCTGGAAGAGCCTACATCGGGGGATATATACATCGGTGATGATAACATAATGGATAAAGGCACCGATATAAACCTTGTAAGGCGGAAGATGGGCATGGTGTTTCAGCAGTTCAACCTCTTTCCCCATATGACCGTTCTTAAGAATCTTACTCTGGCTCCTATGAAACTTCTAAAAATGGATGAAGCAGAGGCGAACGAAAAAGCCGTTTCTCTTTTGGAAAGAGTAGGACTTGCAGATAGGGCAGATGCTTATCCTGCACAACTTTCCGGCGGTCAGAAACAGAGAGTTGCAATAGTGCGTGCTCTTATGATGAATCCCGAGGTTATGCTTTTCGATGAACCCACATCGGCTCTTGACCCCGAAATGGTAGGCGAAGTTCTCGACGTTATGAAAGAACTTGCGTCCGAGGGTATGACTATGATTGTGGTAACACACGAAATGGGATTTGCAAAGGAAGTTGCCGACAAGGTAATTTTTATGGACGAAGGCAAAATTGCCGAAGCGGGAACAGCAGAGGAAATATTCCTAAATCCCCAAAGTGACAGACTTAAAAACTTTTTTGCAAAACTGCTTTAAAAAAGTGTTGCAAAATCACTTTCTTTATGATAGAATAATTTCATATGAGAAATTTAAATTTGGAGGTGTTTACAGATGGATAAAGTCTTTACAATAGTACACGTTGTTCTTTCCCTTGTTTTAATAGCAGTTGTTCTGCTTCAGTCCGGCAAATCCGCAGGCCTTTCCGGTTCTATCGGCGGCGGTGCTGAAACATTCTTCGGTAAGAACAAAGCAGGAACTCTCGATGGTATTTTCGAAAAACTCACAGGAATTGTGGCTCTTCTCTTTATTATCACATCCATCATTCTTGCAATATAATTAATATTCACAAACGAAAAACACACCTTGAGGTGTGTTTTTTTATTTGCAATTAATTCAATATTTCTTTTTCAGTATTCTCAGAATGGTTTCCTTTTCGTCGGGGGTATATATCCCCGTATCTGCAATGTGACACTCCATATTCCGATAGAATTCTTTTGTGTCGGAGTAATTAAGCCCCGAGAGAAGACGCATATCTTTACGGATTTCATTTTCGCCCTTTTTGCGGATTTTCTTTATGGGATTCTGACTTATTACTTCTTTGACATTTTTAGATACAAACTCGCAAAAACACTCTTCATCGTACTGACCTGATATTTTGTAGAAATGTTCGGACACATTCACAATGATTTTGAGATATTCCGTAATAACTCTTGTTGCAATCGAACCCAGTCTTTTCTCATTCTTGGTGGAGACCACGGCTTTGGGGAAAACAGTTTTCATTACTTCTTCAAATTCCTGACTTCTTTTTCCCTCACCCTCCAGGCTTATTAGTATATCATTTGTATTGGAAACACTTGCCTTGTAGGGAAAACCTATGGAATAGTATGTATTCGTGCCGGAACAACGGAGAATTGACGAATCATACTTGGTGCTGAAATGACAAAGAATTTTATTCTTTACCTGCTTTTCTTTCAGTACATCTGAAAAAGCAGAAAGTTGTGAATCATGACGGCAGACAAAAATTATATCTGCATCTTTTATGAGTGCCTCCAAAGACAAATATGCCTTTGTGTTAAGCATTATGGCAAGGTTTGTGGTGCTTTCCACCCCTGAGGAGAGTACACCGCATATTTTCAGCGGGTTGTTTTCTTTCAGATTAACTTGAAGCAATTTTGCATATGGTGTGATAATACTTTCGTTGCCAACAAAGGCGGCGTTCATTGGTGTCAGTCCTTTCAAATAAGCGCACGGGGTTTAATATATGGGGATGTTGTATAGTCCAAAGATGCCTTTCCGTTTACACAAAGAGAGGCAATGTCTGTTGCGAGAATATCTTTTTTAAGCATTTCTTCGTCCGAGGATTTCGTAACCTTGGTTATAACTTCAAGGTTGCCCCGTGCTTTTATTTCTTTTATAATTTCTGCCCCTTTTGAATTCAGAGCAAGAACTCTGGCATACCGAGGCTCGGGTGCACTTGTGATACCCAAAACACAGCACAGTATGACCCGACCTATGCGGTGGGCGGTATATCGCTTTGTAACACAAGCAGATACAAACTCAGCGTAGTTTGTGCATACCTTACTTTGGTTTATGAGCCTTTTTGCAAGCCCCTCCTCCATACCCGATATATTCTCAAGGGATTTTTCGTCGGCAGTTCGGAAAAACCCGAGAATAAAAGCGGATAATTTGTTTATATCATAAATATTGCTGCTTGTACAGAGCGAATAAGGGCTTGTTTTGTCGCCGGAGAGTATTTTTTGACGAATAGATGTGGCAGAGGTGAATTCACCATGTGCCTCTGTGCTGTGATATTCACCTATTCTCTTTTCAATATGGACTTTCATAGTTGAGTTCAAACGAATGAGATTTGCCATGTATGCAGTAACTAAGGTTGCGTTAGGGCAAAAAACCTCGTCGGGTATATCGGGGAGTGTTTTTCTTAGCGCAAATTCACACGATGCGGGATAACTCATTCCTTTGTCCAAAGCCTCTTTCAGTGCATTGGTGTAGGTTGGACTTTCGCTGTTTTTGTTTCGGGCAATTTCCCACAATAGTTCTGCGTTGTCACACTCACTTCCGAATGCAATACCGTAGGACGCCATTGCGTGTGCAATTTCCACAGCACCTTTTGCGAATACATCTGCCGACTGAAGAACATAGCAGACGGGAAGTTCTACTATAAGGTCTGCGCCGTTGTCTATGGCGGCTTTGGCTCTTGTCCATTTGTCATATATTGCGACATCGCCTCTCTGGACCATGCTTCCGCTCATTATGCAGACTATGCCGTCGGCATCTGTTTTTTTCTTTACTTGTTCAATTAAATATCTGTGTCCTGTATGAAAAGGATTGAATTCACATACAATACTAAAAAAATTCATTGTTTACTCCTTTTTTTGAAAAAAAGCCTTGACAAAAGATGGTCAACTGTGTATAATATTCAATGTTGACGGTACGCACCATTAGCTCAGTTGGTAGAGCACCTGACTCTTAATCAGGGTGTCCCGGGTTCGAGTCCCTGATGGTGCACCAAACGAAAGCCTTGTAATTGCAACGATTACAAGGCTTTTTTTCTTTTTGTTTAACCTTGTTTCAAATGCAAAAAACTGCATAAAAACGCATCGAAATACATTAAAACGGGTGTCAAATTGGTGTCAAAATTCAGAAAGGAATGTATTTATCTTATTCACATTCTTTTCTGTGACATCTTTTGAGAATTCTGTGTAGATATTCATTGTAGTAGATATATCAGCATGTCCCAATAATCCTTGGGCGGTTTTTGCATCGACACCTGCACGATATAAAATTTTTGCATATGTGTGCCGGAGTTGATGTTGTGTAATATCTATGCCAAGGGTATTGACTAAATTTTTCCACTTTTTAAAGATTTGTGTCTTTGAAAGAGGAGTTTTTCCACCAAAGAGGTATTCGCCTTTCTTGGTGGCATTTTTTAGTTTTGTGATAGGTTCATGCAAAACATCTAATATTGGAATGGTCCGCATTCCGTTTTCGGTTTTAGTTTGAAATTTTACCTTTGCGGTATTACCTTCAAATTCTACAGATTTATTTACGGTAATTGTTCGGGTTTCTAAATTTATATCTTCTTTGGTGAGTGCGAGGAGTTCTCCACGGCGAAGACCTGTGTAAAGAAGTATAAAAGCATATATATCAAAATCCACATCAAGGTTTTTGGTGATTATGTCGATGTCGCTATCTGATGCTGCGTGACGCTTTGCTTGCTTTGCTTGCTTAGGAACACGTACTACAGATGCAGAATTTTGGACTTTAATGCCATTTAACATTGCGTAGTTTGTAATAAGCCCATAAACTATTTTAACCTTTGAAATGGAAGATTTTGAATAATTCTCCGTGAGCATATCATTAAATAATTTCTGTATTTCGTATGGCTCTATTTCTTCTATATACCTATCGTGAAATCTTGCGAGGTGTTTATATGCTATTCTGTAAGTTTCGATGGTTTTATATGATACAGTTTTTTCTTTTTCTTCTATCATTCGCTCAAATAGTTTATTTAATTTGTGTTTCTTTTCGTGAGAAATGAATTTATATTCTGCTATTTGGTTGTCGATGTCCTTTTTTGCTTTTCTTTCTGTGTATTCGGATGAGTAAAAATATACGATTTTTCCGTCAATAGTCATTTTATGACAAAATCTTCCATCTTTTCGTTTATACATAATTCATTTAACCTCTTGATTTTGTTCAAAAATTAAAATACAATATATTTGTGGGGTTTATTTGTAATGTTCTTCGCCCCACTTTATAAAAGACCGAGTATTGCCGATATAACTTGGTCTTTTTTGTATAAAATTGGCTCGACATGGTACGCATTGTTAAGAGGCGTGTCGAACCTAACGCGTACTTCCGTTATATTCGAAAATATTTGAAAGTCAACACTTTTTCATCAAAAACACAAATTTTTGTGTAGTTTTGCGTATTTTCAAGTTGTTATATGTTTTTCGGTGTACTTTAAAATTCTTCGTATCTCTAGTTCATAAGATTATATCATCACAGTTCATTAGATAACTTGATTTGTAAATTATTATGTTATGCTTATAAATATTTTGTTGATACACCTTGTTAAAGGTGTTATTTTTTAAAATCACAAGTATTGTACAGATATGTAATGTTATTATATCTACAAATTGCTCGGAGCCGTCTTTTGCTAACATATGACAGGCATCCAGAACATAATCTAAAAATTCTGGAGGTACACTTTTTATGATAGTATTCAAGTAGTTCCAGTTGATATTTGCAGTTTCCAAATATACAACTATGAATATCACCATTAACGAAGGTCTCTTTGATAACTCTTTTTGTAATCGTAACATCCCATTCGATATCTTCAAACATATATATGTGGTTGTTATATTCTTGTGGATACTTTTGTTTGAATGCTTCTTCGAGTATAACGATTTGTTCTTCTAGTTGACTTATTCTTTTTAATGGGAAATGTTCAATTAGTTTTATTACTAAAGCCATAAAAAATATAAAAAGTATACTCAACAAAGAAATTGAGAGTATTATTAATATGATTTTTATTGATATCACCTCTTGTTATATGTTACCTCTACCCGCTACAACTGTTCCAATAATAGCGACTGCTTTTTTATGACTCTTTAGTCCGCATAGTACATTGTTTCCTTTTGGTTGTTTTGATACTCCTAGCGCATTGACGTTTAACAGTAAAGAACAATATTAACTATAATAATTTTTTTGTTTATATCACTCTATCGTAATTGGTAATTTTTTAACATCTTGGTTCAAATCTTGAATGTCTTTATATTTTTGGTTTAGTTGTTTTAATAGTTCATACTTGCTTGGAAATAATCTCAGTAATTTGTATTTGTATGTATTATTGCAAGTGAAGTGAGATTTTTTTGCATCTTCAAGATTCAATATGCAAGTTGCCCTAAGCCGATCTATTTCGTTTAAAGTTTCTTGATACTGATTATATTTGTAATACCAATCTATACAAGAAAGTGGAAATTCCATGAAACATTTACTGCATTTCAAATCGTGATTTTGTATTTCTTCCAAGGCATACATTCCAAGGTTTCTTTGACGATAAGCTCGAGAGCAACCTCTCTTTCGATGAAACTTTTTGCCGTTTGGTGCAATATAAACAGTAAACGTTCTTCCCCAACTACGTGTTAGTTTCTCTTTTGGGAGACCTTTGCTATCGATTTCGTATTCATCTGGAATAGTTGGTTTTTTCTCAATGTTTATCAAACTCTTTTTAAATAAATATGCTTGTTTGCAATCACAGTATTTTGAAATATTATTGGCGTAGTCTGATAATAGGCGATCCAGACTGTCCTTGAATTCCGAAAAAAGCATTGTAAATATAGAGACTACAATATATGTTGTTAAAGCACACCATACTATCAAGGATAACCACTCATTGTCTGCCCTATTGTCAGAAGCAGAAGGTGTTTTATTATTTTCGCGATAAGGATTGTTTGTTGGTGGGTCATAAGGTGGTGTGAATGGCTTGTAATCTGTGTCAGAAGAACTTCCAGATGAACTTTTTCCTGCATATTCTCCTGTATGAAAATGGTATGTTCCGGCTTTCCTATCCCAATGACCACCGTTAGAATCTGTTCTTCCAGGGTGAGCGTTTACGCTAAAATTCAGGAGAGAAACCAAACACAACAATAAAAAAATTAGTTTTGCAAAAAACTTCTTTTTATTCACTTTCTCAAAACTTTCTCTTCAAACTTTTTACAAGTCCGATTACTTTTATACGCAATACGTCATGTCCCTCAAAACGGCGAGGCGCAAACATAGGGTTTACGGATTGTAGTTGTATCCAATCATCACCGTAAACAACTCTTTTGACAACCCCTTCACAATCATCAATTAGCACAACAGCAAAATCTCCACTATCTACGGAAGTTTGGTGTTGTACTAGAATGTAATCTCCCTCTATAAAGACAGGGTACATACTATCACCGTGTATCTTAAGGTAGAAATACTCTCTATCGGCTGTCATATCTTCAAGGTCAGCAGTTTCATAATCTATTATGTTACTTTCTGCAAACATACCCTCGCCGGCGGCAACAAAACCATATACGGGAATTTTGGCGGTATTTGCTGGGTGGTATTGAACTACATCTTTTGTATAGTTACCTTCTCCATACAACAAGCGTTCCACTGATACATCAAAATAATCTGCAATCTTCTTTAATGTCACATCACTAGGTGTGGCATTTTTTTGTTTCCATTTGGTTACCGCACCTGAAGAAATTCCAAGCGTTGCTGCTACTGGGTTTGGTTTTGTGTTGTGCTTAGCACATAGTTCTATGAAATTCTCCCAAAACATATTTGTTACCTCCGTTGTACATTTCTCACAATTCTCACTAAAATATTTTGTAAAAGATAACAAAAAATAAGAAAAGTAAGAAAACATATTGACTTAGTGAGAAAAGTAAGATATCATATAATTACTCCCCAAGGCGAGTAAAAATATTCGCCCTCCAAATGGGGTATAACTTAAATTTTGGCAGTGATTGATGAACTGTCAAAATAGCGAGAGACTCCTGCTCTTGCGACAATATAGTCGGGTGTGCAATATCAGTTGGCGCTTTTATTGTAACGCATCCGACATATATTGTCAAGCAAAATTGCATTTGAAGTGAAAAAAGAGAGAAAAGTGAGGTGAGGAAAGTGGGAACGAATAACCTAAAGGAAATAAGAGAACGAAAGGGATTAACCCAGGCACAACTTGCTGACAGAACCGGACAGACTATTTCTTCTGTTTGCAGAGTTGAAAAAGGGACACTGGACTTTCCAGGAAGAGTGTGGAAGGTAATTGCACGAGTGCTTAACTGCACTACAGATGATTTATTGGGGGTGTGACGGGTGAATGCCAATTGGGAGCCAGTATATAACAATATAAGGGCTAAATATGACAAAGAAGTACTTAATATTAAAGAAACTGCTGATGTTTTAGGTTGCGATCCGCGAACAGTTAGAAAAATAGTAACACCCATCAATAATAAGTATGTGCCGGTTGTAGCGTTAGCGATAGCACTTGTGACAGGTGAAAAGTTAGGAAAGGGTTGTGGCTATGGCATAAGGCATCTCAGATAGGGAGGAATCAAAATGAAATACAAAGTTTGCCCGTTGTGCAATTCGGCTTTGGATTTCGGGGAAAAGTGCGAATGTCAAAATGCAAAGGAGGAAGAGCGATATGAGATTCAGAATAATAAACCCTCTGAGGTTTCAGAGGGCGGTAATAACGATTCTTGCGACAATATGTTTGTTGTGCTTCGCGGTCTTGTACAGCAACTGCGAGAAGCACAAAGCATATGAGATACAAACTGTGACGGTGTGTGATGGCGATACCGTATGGACCATTGCAGACCGCTTCAACGGTGAGAATGTAGACATAAGGTATGTCATATATACTCTGGAGGAAATAAACGGTCTTGAAAATGGTGAGATACATCCCGGAGAGGAGATATATGTTCCTGTTTACATATCAAAATAAAAGGGAAAAGCCCCGGTGCGAACACCGAGACTTTTTCAAACACACATACAGTATACCACAAGAACAGGAAAAAATCAAGAGAAAATTGGGAGAAAACGAAATGGGAAATATCCTATGTGAATGTGCACAGTGCGGACAAGATATATACAAGGGGTATCCTTTTTATAAAGACAATGAAGATAACTACTTCTGCGACAAAGACTGTGCGGTATATTTTGCGATAGAATGTCGCGGTATTAAAGAGACAGATTATGAGGGAGAGAGACCATACTATGGGTAAATTGACAGTATACAATCAACTCATCCAAAGTCCGGATGAGTGTCTTAAATCAATACAAAGAGAGATAGGCTTAAAAACAAGGTGTACACCCTTTGCTATAAAGGTAATAGAAGCACTTAAAACTCTTAGTATTAAAACAGAACAGGACGGATTAAACGCAGCAAACACTTTGATGTCGGGATTACAGACATTGTGGCAGGGCGGAGTGCTTGCCGAGGACTATGACAAGATTGACTTTATAAAACGCGGGAATGTCATAGTGCCAAGTGCAAGGGTGGAGGCTTTCCTAAGAGCCGCCGCAAGAAAAGGCTACAGGATAACCGACACTATTGTGGCGGTACCCGTACCCGATGCAGACACTACATACTTCAAAGAGAATTTCTACGAGGGTGATATCGTGTACACTCTTGAGGACAAGCGAATAGCACCCGATAGAGCCATTACGGCAGAGAGAGTCCTTGACGGATATTTCAGCAAAGTTATCTGCAGGCTTGATGTTCACGATGTAGACAAGAACAGACGAGTAGCAATGAGTGTATGTGAAATGAGCATTTCCGAAATACTCACCGTTGCATCGGCAAGCGAACAGGGATTTTATAAATCCTACTGGGAAAAATACAATGACCCAAAATGGGGACAAAAAAACCGAAAAGTCATCACAAATGAAATAAACCCCGACAGTTTTTGGAGTAAGTGGACGGGAGAAATGGTAAACAAGACCATAATCCGCAGAGCACTAAAGAGGATAAAGGAAGTACTTCCCGAACTGCAAGAGGCTATATATGCCTTTGAACAGGAAGAAATAGAGGACATTCCAGTAGTTGAGCCTGTAATTGATATTCCGATGGAAACCACGGAATCCGTGGTGGATTTGCACAATCTTACCGAAGAGCAAAAGGCAGATTGCCTGGAGATGTACGAAATATTCAAGGCAAATCCCAAGCAGGCGGAGGACAAGTTCACCGAGATAAAGGAACGCATAGCAAAAGGTGACAAGAGTCAAGATATCATAAATGATGAATATGCTTCTCTTGTGGCTCTGCAAAGGTCCAAAGCGAAGTGGGCTGAGATAGGGGGTTACTTTGATGCTAAAGAAAACTAAACTTAAGCAGGGTACACTTGCTTGGGAAAAGGCAAGAGCCACAAGAATAGGCGGTAGTGAAGTCTTTGATATAGTACGCTATTATGCTACAGATGAAGAACTGCAGAACTGCGGTATCAATGCTGAGGATTTCAAGAGTGAGGAACCATATACAACGGCATGGGCTTTGTATCACAAGATTATAAATGACGGTGTATATAAGTCGGAAGCACTTGCACCCGAATATGCCGAGTACGGTCATGCGGTAGAGCCTTACGGAGTGTACAAACTCCAGCAGGGCAGGGGTAAAAAGTTAAGGGCCGGTGCTGTGTATGCCGATAAGCGACTTGTAGCAAGTCTTGATGTTTCGGGATTTGCAGAAGAGATTGATGCAGTAATTCCTTTTGACTATGGCAAGGGACACCCCAAGGCGGGGCAGAGGTTTGTGTGTGAGCAAAAGTCTATGATGCCGCAGAAAGTCAAGAGAGGCGTACCTTTCAAATACATAGTGCAGGCACAGTATCAGATAGAGCAGACGGGTGCAGACTTCTTCATATTGCAGATTATGGTCCTTAAAGAGGACACACATTTCATCCGTGGTAAGATATGCCAGATGTCTAAGCCTAAAAGATACAAGTATCTTGATGAAAATATGCGTGTAAGACACATTTACTTCAAGAGTAACGAACACCTCGGACAACTTATAAACGTCTGCCTGGAACGATTCTTTGAGGCGGTAGACAAGGGCGAAGAACCTACGGCATATATAGAGCAGGATTCCAAGCAGAACATAATCAAGAGTATATACCTCAATAGTGCCTACGATAAAGAAAAACGCATTGATTATGATTTGTCAAAGTTTGCTTTGCTCCGCAGTGAGTGCGAGAGTGCAGACAATATGTTGCGTGAAGAACTCCAAAAGATTGTAGAGGTTGCCAAGGAAAATAACGCTGTTATGTTTGATAGCGGAAATGGCCTTACTGCAAAGTTTGACAAGATAGGCAGATTTTTAATTAAAGTACCGGAGGATTGGGAAAATGAAACTTCGACCTTATCAGAACAATGCGGTTGAGCATGCTATAGAAATGCTCACGGACAGAGACAACTCCCTTATAGTTGCAGGTACCGGAGCAGGCAAGACCATAATGATGGCTGCTGCTATTGGAAAGTACTTCAAAGGCTTTAAGGCGGTAAAGGGAAGATATCCCCACGTGCTTGTTCTTGTTCACCGTACAGAGATACACGGACAGAATCATGGTAAGTTTTCTCTCGTGTGCCCCGAGATACCGACATCGGAAATTACACAGGTAAAGAAAAGCCTTAAGGGATATGTACACTTTGGTATGGTTCAGACGGTTGTAAACCTTCTGCCGCAGTTTGAAAAGTCAAATTGTTATTTTGACCTCATAGTAATCGACGAAGCACATCATGCTGCTGCTTCCACATATGAAAAGATTATAGAGTGGAACACTTTGGGAAATCCCGATACGGCAGTACTTGGAGTTACGGCTACACCGAACAGAGGAGACGAACTTCCGCTTATTCACCTTTGGGATAATTACTATCAGATAACAAGTAAATTCCTCATAGACAGTCATTATCTTGTAAAGCCTACTTTTTTGGATTTGTCTCCCGTGTTTACAAACGGGGAAAAGACAGAGAAAGGGCACCTTGGTAAATACATAAAAAACGACCTCGAGGGCAGAGAGATAATGTCAAAGTTGTGTGATGATTATCTTAAGAATAAACTACCGGGGAAAACGGTGATTTTTACTCCGTCCCATGAGTTCTGCGAAATGATATTTGATATTCTCAAGGAAAAGGGCAGAAAGCCTGCATACCTTGCACTGGGACTTGATGATGTCACAAGAAAGAATGTACTTGAAAGTTTCGAAAAAGGTGATTGCGACGAACTCATAAATGTGGATATATGCACAGAGGGATACGACTACCCCGAACTTGCAAACCTTGTGGATTTCGATACCAACGGAACACACGGCCAATGGGTACAAAAGGTCGGCAGGGTACTGCGTACTGCACCGGGTAAGGTTAAGTGTCTTGTAATGGATTTCGGTGGAAATGTGGACCTTTATCCCGACGGAGTTGAAACCGATGTGAATCTTGAGGGAGCAGTTAAAAATCCCAAGGGAAGAAAACTTACCGAGGATGATTTCTTCAAAAAGAGGAAGTTGGCAGAGAAGGTTACTGCACAGGTAATGGACCAATATGACGAGGTATTCACACCGTATCACTTGCCCGATGGCTTTGAAACTGTCAATGATGCAGACTTTGGCATTGTAACGGTAGCCTGCGGTGAAAAAACAGATTGTCTGCTTGTAAAACATAACGAGGCATATCGTTTGCTTATGGGAGACAAAAACTCCTTAAAATCGATTTTTGAGGGTAGTTTTGATGTTTGTATGGCACAGGCGGTGAAGTATGTTGGCAAGACCACCAAAGAGGACAAGCCTATAAGCCGTATGCAGATTAAGTTGCTTGCACCCGAATACCCCACATCGGCACTCGATTGGTACGGAGCAAACTGTTGCATATGTTGGAAGACTTGGAAAAGTACGGTTGTGAAGTTGTTGTGATGTAGTTGTGATAAGTTGTGATGAAAGGAGACGGGTATGACCGAAGCAGTAGGAAGTATACACAAAGTAAAAGATAATATGGCTATCATCGTGGCGCAGGTCGACCCGTATCTCATAGAACGGCAGAACATTACAAAGTGCCTTGTTAAGTATGATGACGGTCGACATATAACAGCCCATCAGCGCAAGAAAGCCTATGCGGTTATAGGGGATATTGCAGAATACACAGGCAATGTTCCCGAATATGAAAAGGAATTGCAGAAGTGGTTCTTTATAGAGCGATATGGCGGTGAGGATTTCAGCCTTTCCGATTGTTCTGTAAGTACTGCGAGGGATTTTATATCCTATCTCATAGACTTCTGCTTTGAGAACAACATAGGCACGAGAGATACACTTCTGAACAATACAGACGATATAAACCGATATTTGTATTCTTGCCTTGCAAACCGTAAGTGTGCGGTATGCAATAAGAAAGCAGAGATACATCACTGCGAAGGCTCAAGGGTAGGCATGGGTTTTAACCGCCGAAAAATTGACAATATAGGGCGTTACGCCATTGCATTATGCAGGAAGTGTCACAACAAGGCTCACAACGATGAAAAAGGATTTTTCGACAAATATCATATATACGGAATTAGGCTTGATAAGTATTTGGTAGATAAACTTGGACTGTAGGAGGTAAACATGGAAAAGTTAAGTCAATGCGAAATGATTATTAAGTACATAAGGGATTTTGGAAGCATAACAACTTTGCAGGCGTTCAGAGACATAGGGTGCACGCGACTTGCATCAAGGATAAATGACCTTAAAAACCGTGGGTACAGATTCAGAGATGAATATGTAACAAGCAAGAACAGATACGGTGTTAAGGTGAGTTATAAAAAGTACTACTTGGAGGGAGCAGATGGAACCGTGGATAAAACTATACCGGAAGTTTAGGGAGTGGGAATGGTATAACGATCCGATTGTTAAAGCGGTATTTATTGAGTTGTTGCTCACTGCGAATTGGAAGCCAACAAAATGGAAGGGCATAGAGTTGGATGTGGGGGAGACCGTTGTCGGTCGTAAAGAACTTGCCGATGCAGTTGGGATTTCGGAGCAAAATGTCAGAACTGCTCTGCGGAAATTGGAGAACACAAAGACAATTGTTAAAAAATCAACCAACAAATATACCATCGTAAAGGTGCTTAATTACTGCAATTATCAAGCATTGGCAGAGGACAATCAACCAACAACTAACCAACAACTAACCAACAATCAACCAACAACTAACCAACAACTAACCACACCTAAAGAATATAAGAATAATATAAATAAAGAATTATATATAGAAGAAGCCGCGCGCGTGCGCGCACGCGAGGGAATAGCCAAGGTTATAAATCTCTATGAAGAGAACATAGGAGTGCCGTCTCCTATAACAAGAGATGTTCTTGCAGACTTACTTAGTTCACACAGTGCCGACCTGGTGGAACTTGCCATAACAGAGGCTGCAAAGGCAAATGCTCATAGCGTTAAATACATAGAGGCTATATTCCGCAAATGGGATTCTTTGGGTATCAAAGATGTAAACGGTGCTATGCACGCCATTGCAGAGCATAAGAGTAATACAACCACTTCATACTCACAGAAGCAAACCAATGGAGGCAAGCGGAATTTCTTCCAGGACTACGATAACGAAATGAGTGATTTTGAAGTGGAACTTATGAAAAAGAGAGTAGGCAACGGAAATGATTAACATAACGACAGGACAAACAAATTTTTTGGACGAGATTATAGTCGATAATTTTGCCGGAGGTGGTGGAGCATCTACCGGAATAGAACTTGCTACTGGCAGAATAGTAGATATAGCAATCAATCATGACCCGGATGCCGTGCGAATGCACAAGACTAACCATCCTTACACAAAACATTATTGCGAAAGTGTGTGGGAGGTAAATCCTGTAGAAATATGTCAAGGCAGACCAGTAGGACTTATGTGGCTTAGCCCGGATTGCAAACATTTTTCCAGAGCCAAAGGCGGTAAGCCTGTAAGCAAGAATGTGAGAGGGCTTGCCTGGATAGCTGTGAGGTGGGCTGCAACAGTAAAGCCAAGAGTTATAATTCTTGAAAATGTGCCGGAGTTTGTTACATGGGGACCTCTTGATAAGAAAAATCGTCCCGATGAAAAGCAGAAAGGAAGAACTTTTAATAGTTTTGTTAATGCGCTAAAAAGACACGGCTATGATGTAGATTGGAAAGAGATACGTTGTTGTGATATAGGTGCTCCTACAATCAGAAAGCGATTTGTACTTGTGGCAAGATGTGACGGAAGGCCGATTGTGTTCCCGAAAGCGACACACGGAGAAGGCCTTAAACCGTACAGGACAGCAGCAGAGTGTATAGATTGGTCTATACCTTGTAAGTCGATATTTGAGAGAGAAAAACCTCTCGTTGAGAAAACACTCAAAAGAATTGCACGCGGACTTGATAAATTTACAATTAACTCGGACAAGCCGTTTATAGTGACTTGCAATCACGGAGGCGATGCTTTCAGAGGTCAAGATGTGGAGAACCCTTTGAACACTGTTACACAGAAATGCACAGATGGTGTTGTGGTTCCCTTCTTTGCATCAATGCACTTTGAAAACAAAGGCACTGCGGGTAATGCACCTTTGAGTACAATAACTACCGTTAATACTCACTATGCAGTAACTCCCCATATATCAAAATACTATGGTGGTGTTATAGGTGCTGATGTAAGTACACCACTACCGACGGTTACGCAGATAGACCATAACGCATTGGTTGGAGCATCACTTATTCAGTATCATTCAGAAACTTCGGACAATGAAGTGAGGGGACAGGATTTGCAAGAACCCATTATGACGATTGATGCTTCGCCAAGATATGCACTTACATCGGCACACATTGTAAAGTATTACAGTGGAGATGATAACTATAGCAGTGTAAAGTCTCCGCTTCATACAGTTACGGTCAAAGAGAGAAACGCCCTTGTAGAGAGTCACTTGTGTGTCCTGCGCAACAATATGGATTGTAAATCTATGACAGAACCGCTTTCAACGGTTACTACATCAGCAGGACATTTTGCCAAGATAGACACAAAAATTGTTAAATATGATGGTGGACAGAACCTATATCATTGGCCGGAGGTAAGAGAATTACTTAACAAATATTGTGATTATAATATGGCGGATGATGAGATTTTGCTTCTTGTAATTAACGGCGAAAACTGTTTCGTTTGTGACATAGGTATGAGAATGCTTGTGCCAAGAGAATTGTATAACGCTCACGGCTTTCCACAGGATTACATAATTGATGTGGATTACAAAGGAAATGTGTATCCAAAGAACAAGCAGGTGGCAAGGTGTGGCAATTCTGTACCGCCTCCGCTTGCAGAGGCTATGGTAAGGGCAAATTTGCCGGAGTGGTGCGATGTAAAAATTGTAAATATGGCACAGTTACAAAATAAAGTAGCTTACGGAGGTATAAGATGACAGGAAAAACAAAAATATGTCCCTTTTGCCAAAGGGAATTTGTACCGGAGAATAGTGCAACTGTGTACTGTAGTGCGGAGTGTCGCAAAGGGATGCGACGCAAAAGAAGTATGGATGAAAGAAAAAACAGAACACTCATCTGTAAATATTGCGGAAAATCTTTCGTTTCGGATTGGAAACGGAAATATTGCAGTGAAAAGTGTTGCAAAAAAGCAAACGGGGGGATGAAAACGGCGGATATGCCCAAATCTGTAAAAAAAGAACGTATGAGTACTCTTGCACAAATAAATGAACTTGCAAGAGCGGCAGGTATGAACTACGGGCAGTATGTTGCACGACATAATCTGTGAGTAGCAATAAAGTAAAACTTGCACTTATCTTAAAGTGTAAATATAAAAACAACGTAAAGGAGAAAAGATGATGAAAAACTACATTTGCTTTAATGGCAAAAAAATCGAACTGACCTCTGAGCAGGTCGCAGATATGAAAAAGTCTCTGGGGGTATGGGAAGTAAAATTATCCGATATTTCGATTGGGGAAACATTCAAAATAGGGGAGCATGAGTTCATAGTTCTTGAACACAGGGAAGAAGGAACAGCCGTAATACGAAAAAATCTGTTGTTTAAGGAAAAAGAGTTCGGAAAGAACAACGACTACAGAAACTCTTATGTAGATGTCTTATGTAAAGATTACGGGGCACAGATAGGAGAAATAGTCGGTCCTGACAACATCATTGAACACACGGTAGATTTGACCTCCGATGATGGTTTAAAAGACTACGGCTCTATCAGAAGAGTGATGTCATTACTTACTTGCAATCAGTACCGCAAGTATGTTGAGATACTGGACAAGCACAAGATAGATGCTTGGTGGTGGCTCTCTACGGCATACAGTACACCCAAACACGACAATAGCACTTGGGTTAAGTGCGTTTCGCCTAGTGGCGGCATCAACTACGATTGCAACTACGGCGGCGGCGTTCGCCCGTTTTGTATCTTAAAATCTGATATCTTAGTATCTAAAGGAGAATGAACATGAAAAAGACAGAATTATTCAATATCAAGGTGGGCGATACCTTTAAAATCGGCGATGTAGAGTTTATAAAATTCGGTCAGGGAGGAGACAAAGTAACGGCAGTCACAAAAGACATTGTTTTCTCTTCGGTGTTTGGAAAAAATAACAATTTTGCTGAAAGCAAAGTTTTAAGAAGACTCGAAAATGAATTTCTCCCAAAGATTGCAGAAGAAATCGGCATGGAGAACATATGTGATATAACAACAGATTTAACTACGCTTGACGGATTAAAACCCTATGGTGAAATGACATCAAAAATCAGTTTGCCGACCTTCGATTTTTACCGCCAGAATGTAAATGTTTTTGATAAGTACAAGCCTAATACATGGTGGTGGCTTGCTACTCCCGACACGGCTCAACCTCATTATAACCCCGTATGGGTAGTTTGCGTTTCGCCTGATGGCGACATCTACAACTATTGCAACATCGACGACGGCGTTCGCCCGTTTTTACGCTTTGAATCTTCTATCTTTGTATCTTGTGAGGAATAACAATGGCTGATACGGATTTAAGAGTTATTGTGAAAGCCAAAGAACTGGCAGTTCACTCTTTCAAACTTACAACGAATAGTAACAGATATCCAAAAAAATACAGACATTCTCTGTGCGATAAAATCCAGATTAAGAGCCTTGAAATTTACGAGTCTTTATTTGAAGCCAACAGGATAAACAACAAAACGGATAAACAGGCAAGATGTGAAATGATAACAAAGGCCATAACTTATTGTGATGAATTGATGTTTTTTATTGAACTATCTATGAACCTGGGATTGTTAAGCGGAGGTTCTTCTGAATATTGGACAAAAATCACATCAGATGTAAAACATATGGCTCTTGCCTGGAGAAAAACAGAAAGCAAATAATTTTTATGGGTTGTGCGTTGTATTTTTCTTTGCGTTTCGCCTAATGGCAACATCAACAACAATTACAACAACGACAACGGCGTTCGCCCGTACTGGTGGATAGTTCGACAGAGTAGGCACAAGCCGAAATCAATGCACCACATCAAAAGAACGCACAACCTTTCCGTATGGATAAACAAAAGGGAGGAGTGCTGCATGACTGATTTTGAGAAGGTAATAGATTTTGACAATATGTACAGGGCTTATAGGAAATCAAAATGCGGTAAGGGATTCAAGAAAAGTTCGGCAAAGTTTAATATCATGGCTTTGGACGGCATTTACACCCTTATTGAGCAGTTGAAAAATAAGACCTATACAGTATCCGATTACTCAGAATTCAAGGTATATGAGCCGAAAGAGAGGATTATAAAGACTACATCCTTCAAAGATAAAGTTGTGCAGCATAGCCTATGTGACAATGTAATCCTGCCAAGGTTAGAAAAGGTTTTTATCTACGACAACTGTGCAGGACAAAAGGGAAAAGGGACCTTATTCGGGCTTAACAGGCTCAGTGAACAGATGCAACAGTTCTATAAGAGGTATGGTCACGCTGGATATATCCTTAAATGCGACATTTCAAAGTTTTTCTACAGCATTCCGCACGAGCAACTGAAAGATATTGTAAACTACCATTTTTCGTATGACAAAGATATCTGCTGGCTGTGTGATTTGTTTATAGACAGCACCGATGGTAAAGGAATCCCTCTGGGAAATCAGATTAACCAGGGATTTGCTCTGCTCTATTTAGACGGTATGGATAAACTCATTACAGGGGAACTGGGAATTGAATATTACGGCAGGTATATGGATGACTTCTACTTGATACATACAAGCAAAGAGTACCTCAAATATTGCCTCGAAGTAATCAGGGAATTTCTGGAAACATTAGATTTAACCCTCAATGGCAAAACTCAGATATTTCCATTCAAAAATGGTGTAAGTTATCTCGGATTTCATACATACATAACTTTCACAGGAAAAGCCATAAGGAAACTAAAAAACCAAAATAAGCGTAATGCTCAGAGAAAATACTTTAAAATGGCCAAGAGAGTTGCAAGTGGTGAACTCTCCATAGATAAGTTTGATGCTTCCTACACGGCTTGGAAAAACCATATGTTGCACGGTAACTGCTATAGGTTAGGAGAGGCTATGGACGAGATGATAAGGAGAATTTTAGGAGAAAGGAAAAAAGAGACATGACAGATAACGAGATTATAAAGGCTTTGGAGTGTTGCTCAAAAGGATTTGGAAATTGCGAGGGATGTCCCTATGATGACGATAACGCTGATTGTGTAACTCTAAAAGGCGAAACGCTTATGATGAAGGATACCATTGACCTCATCTACCGCCAAAATGCAGAGATTGAGAGGTATTTACATTCTATCAAATTGCTTGAAAAGGATGTTGCACAAGCCAAATCCGAAGCATACAGGGAGTTTGCGGAGAGGTTCAAGTGGTATGTCACAGTGGCAGAATCAAAGCCAACAACAAGGTTAAGTTATTCGTCATTAGGCATAGTTAATATGATTGACCTTGTATACAACGAACTTACACGCAACTTACACGAAACTTGCACGGAAAGCAATGAATGAACGATTTTAAGGAGTGAGAGTATGAAAGTTAAAGATTGTAAAACTTGTAAGTTTTGTCAAAGACGGACATTTTCGACATACCACACATGGGCGAGGAATACACCTGCACAGGTTGTATGATTTATTGTGAACCGTATGTTGCTGCAAAATGTGTGAGAGAAGATATTCTAAATAAGTGAGGTGTGAAATTATATGGCTAAATACAAAGTACAGTTGGGTTCATTGGTAACAAAACTTATGGAAAGAAACTTTACTGTTTCTGCTAATAGCGAAGAAGAAGCCGTTGAAAAAGCAAAGAACAGATTTCTTTATGAGTGTAGCAGACAGAGATACACCGAAGTTGGCGGTGCTATAAATGTTGATGATGTTGAGTTGGTCGAATAGTCAATAAAATCGCAATTCAAAGGAGTGAAACAGATGGCTGAATTAAAGACTTGCCCGAAATGTAGAAAACGGGAGGAAATAACAGTGTGCATTATTAAGTTTCCTAAAAAACACAAAAATAAATATGTAAAATGTTTTGCTTGTGGTTATGAAACAAAAAGAGCATTTACTCTGACGGGAGCAATGAAGAATTGGAACAGGAGGGCAACAGTATGAAAAAGATTAAATACTATATGGCTTGTATCAAATGGTTATGGAAAAATCGAGATTGGGAAAACACACGGCAGAAATTTAAGGCTATGGAACGGGAGGTAAAAGAATGAACAGAGAATCAGAGCGTAAGAGGTTGACAACAGATAAAAAGAAAATATTTGTAAGAAAGTGTCCGACTATTATGTCGGTTACTAAAGCCGAGTTACACAAACTTTACATTGAAATATTTGACCGACTGCAAGAGTATGAAGTTGCCGAGGAAACGGGGCAAATTATTGTTCCGCCTGTTAAGGTGGGGGATGTGGTATATGCACAGAAAGGGTGTTTTTACCTTCCACACGCAACGCAAATAAAATCAGATGCCATAATTACCTGTGAAGTAATAGCAATCAAAGAAACCAAGAAAGGCAAATATATTCTTTTAAAACCTTTACTCGAAGAGACATTTGGAATGAGGTCGGCAAATGGTTGGTTTCCCTTTTCTTCACTTGGCAAAACAGTATTCACATCAAGAGAAGATGCAGTGAAGGCTTTGGAGGGAAAGGAAGATGAGGGGAAATGACAGCCAAAACTTTGAGAGAAATTCTTATTGAAAAAAAGCGAGATATAAAATTAGATGAATTACCCGAAGTTTTAGAATACCTTAAAGTTTGTAATGAATTTTTTGAAATATTGAAAGAAGATGAGTTTAGAAGAACGAAGTTAAAAGAAATTTATGGGGATAAGTTGTACAAATTATTGTGTGCTATCGACCACCCAACCGAGAAAGGCGGTGAGGGGTGATGGCTTATATTGACAAGGAACTTTTCAAGCAAGATATTAAAATGCGATACTGCAATAATTGTGCAAGACCAAATGAAATAAAATGCAGAGTTTGTCACGTTGACGATATGCTTGGCGAAATTGAAGATGCACCCACAGCAGATGTTGTGGAAGTGAAACATGGGGAGTGGATTAAAACAGACCGTGGAATTCGCAAAAGTATAAATACAGGACAACCAATGCGAGTATATGCGTGTGATTGTTCTTGCTGTGGATATCATACAGGAAATCAAGGAACAGAGTTTAAGTATTGCCCCCATTGCGGTGCAAAAATGGACGGAGTAAAGGAGGAATAAACCTATGAACAAAGCGATACCTTCAAAAGAGGTCTTGCATAAAAAATATATTGACGAAAACAAACCCATACACAAAATTGCAAAAGAATTGGGCATGTCTGTTGGGAAAGTTTTTAATTATATCAAAAAATATAATATCCCCACAAGAGACCAAAAATCAACTTTTACTATGCAAGGCCACCGATTATCACAGGAACAGTGTATGGCTATATCAAAAAGAAATAAAGGCAGAAAATTCAGTCAAGAAACGAAACAACGCATGTCCGCTTCTGCAAAAAAAGGTGGGATAGGACATAAAAAGAAAAGAAGTGACGGGTATGTTGCCATTTATTTCCCTGACCATCCTAATAGTTCTAAAGACGGATATGTGATGGAGCATATTCTCGTTATGGAATGCGTAGTTGGTAGGCGATTGTACGGTGAAGAATGTGTACACCACAAGAATGGGAAAAGGAATGACAACAGGATAGAGAATTTACAGTTAATGACGAAGTCAGAGCACATGAGACATCATATGAAAATAAGATGGGAGGAAAAAAGGAATGCTTAACAAATTTATCGGAGTCGGCAGACTAACCCGAGATGCAGAATTAAAAACCACAGCAGGCGGTACAAGCGTATGCAGTTTCACCCTTGCCGTAAACAGACGATTTAAGAACGCAGAGGGCAACTACGATGCAGACTTTATAAACTGTGTGGCGTGGAGAGGTCAAGCAGAACTCATATCCAAGCAGTTTAAAAAGGGCGATATGTTCGGCATAGTAGGCAGTCTGCAGACAAGGACATACGAAAAGGACGGCAGTAAGACATACATAACAGAGGTAGTGGTGGAGGAAGTAAACTTCGTGGGCGGAAAGAAGTCGGACAAGGGTGGGACCACAGACGATATTCTTCCTATGCCTGCGGATGATGAACTTCCGTATTGAAAGTCGGGTGTAAAAGATGTTTCGGAAGTTAAGAGGGGTTAAACTATCGTACATCGAGCAGGGAGTCATATATTTTACCTGTATGAACTACAAAAATCTTTCGGAGCCTACAAGAGAAAAAATACACAATCTATGTGAGGAGGTTTGCAAAGTATGTGGAGAAGAAGCAGAACTCTATGAGAAGGCGCTGCTTGAGTTCGTTACCAATCAATACGTAGGTGTTACAGGTATTGTCATGAAGTATTATGTGAGCGACAAGTTACTTTATAAACTCAGAAGAAAATTTTATGAATCATGGTAGAGTAAAACCTCGGACGATAATCCGAGGTTTTACTTGTAAGATTATAAAACTATTTCCGTTACTTTTTCGATAATAAACTCTGCATCGGGAATTTCCGGGGAATCCTCTGCTTCGTTAATTTTTTCCAAATACTCTCGTTTGATTTTTAAGAGAATTGCCTTTACTGCTTCAGAGTATTCAGGGGTGTTAAGGAAAATAGATTCTAATTCTGATTTGTAAGAATATCCATTTGTGGCAAAGAATTTGTACATCCATTGATTATCGTTTGCCGTGAAGCGTTTGATGACCACAAAAAAATCCTCTGTGATTGGGTAGTTGGGAATAACTCCTGTGAATAGTTTCATACTTGGTATTTCCTCCTCGAAATTTGATATTTAATAACAAATTTTGTTATTATTTGCATACATAATACCACGAAATCCGTGGTATTTCAAGAGGATTTTTGTCGTAAAATGTCTTGACTTAAAAAATAATTGTCCGATAACAGACGCTACTTTCGTTTTAAAATAATAAAAATGGATTTTGAAGGAGGTGGCAAAAACGAGAGGAAAGAAAACGGCTCCTGAAACTATATTTGCAATTATGGCAGTGTGGTCTATAACTAACAATTATGCTGAAACGGCAAAAAGGTTAAATATACCAGAAAAAACAGTAGAGAAGATTGTGAAAGAAAATAAAGACAAAGATGAGTTTGCGGAACTTTGCGGTAATACAAGAAAAGATTTTGCCACCAGGGCAACTGGGATTATAGATAAAGCAGTAACTTTGCTTGAAAAGAGATTTAACAGGGCTCTTGAAGAAGAGAACGAGTTAGATATGTTAATAGATGAAATTTGGGATTCTGATAAAGAAGAACTTTCCCGAGAAGAGAGAAACAAACTGGTTAACAAAATTCGTTCTTTGCAGTTGTATGACATCACGGCAGTAAGCAAAACTCTTGCTACTTTGTACGATAAGAGAGCATTGGCAAGGGGAGAGGCTACGGAATCTATTCACATTGTTGAAGAGGGCAAACTGGACAAACTTGCAAAATTGGCGGGGTACAAAAAAGATGTCAAAAAAAGATGATTTTGCTATTGAACTGATGAGAGAGAGTTATGCATCGTACTGTTACTTCGTTCATCAGGACAACTGGATAGATACAGAGTTTCACACATTTCTTGCAAACAAGGTACAGGAATTTGTGGAAACTGATACCGGTAATCCTTACGACGTACTTGTATTATCTTGTCCTCCGCAGCATGGAAAGAGTATGACTGTGACAGAAACATTTCCCAGTTGGTATATAGGCAAATATCCGGACAAGCGAGTGATCGTTGCTTGCTATAACGATGAATTTGCCCGAAAGTTCGGAAGAAGAAACAAAAATAAAATAGATGAATACGGACAGTTCATATTTGGTATCAACCTTTCCAAGTCTTCTGACAGGGAGTTCGAGTTGGACGGACATCAGGGAAGTATGATAACAAGAGGTATTCTTGCTGGTATTACAGGTAATGCAGGAGACTTAATTATCATAGATGACCCGGTAAAAACGAGAGAGGAAGCGGATAGCCTTACGCACCGTAACAAAGTGTGGGACGAATGGGAATCGTCAATCAGAACAAGAACCCAGGCGGGCAGTAAGATAATAGTCATTCAGACACGATGGCACGAAGATGATTTGGCAGGGAGATTGGCTACCAGAGAGAGGAATGTGGAAGTAATTAACATTCCAGTTGAAGCCGAAGAGGGAGATATCCTCGGAAGAAAGCCCGGCGATGCACTTTGTCCTGAAATAGGTAAAGATAATAAGTGGCTTGCAAGTTTTAAAGAAAACTATAAAGATGGTATGCGAGCATGGAATGCATTGTATCAAGGCAGACCAACAAGTGCCGAAGGAAATATGTTCAAGCGGGAGTGGTGGAAATACTATACTGTTCTCCCAGAGTATTTTCCGCTGAAAGTAATCTCCGTAGACGCAACCTTTAAGGATAATGACGATAATGATTTTGTTGCTATCGAAGTATGGGGAAAGGTCAATGCAGATTTTTATCTAATTGATTTAATCAAAAAGAGAATGGATTTTCCTGCCACTGTTGATGCAATAAGAACCATAAACGCAAAATATCCGGACAGGCATTGCATATTGATTGAGGACAAGGCAAACGGACCTGCAATTATATCGTCACTTCGGCACGAGATAAGCGGAATTGTAGCAATTACTCCCAAAGATAGTAAAGTCGGACGTGCCAATGCGTGCACTGGAATTATTGAAGCAGGGAATGTATATCTGCCTCAATATGCATCTTTTACGGATGAATTTGTGGAGGAATTTGCATCGTTTCCGAATGGTGCCCACGATGATATGGTGGATAGTGCAACGCAGTTCTTTAATAAGTTTATGTTCTGGGATGCAACTTACAAAGAGGACAAAAGAACCCAATTTGAAAAAGACCTGGAAAGATATAAAAACCGTGTGGTGAACGGAAAAAACAGAAGGAGGACTTACTAATATGGCGTACTACGCAAGAAGAGTAAAAAGAAAATGTGAAATCAGAGGTTGTAAGAACACAGATTGTTTTGCAATATCCAAGTCCAGGGAGCCGGGAAACTCGGTAATAATGTGCGGTGAGTGTATAAAAGCATTTGCCTTGGAGGTGGATAACGTTCCGGTGGTAAAGAAAAAGACACCTTCTGCTCCACCTCCCTTGTTCTTTGGTGATGCTTTGAAAAAAGCAGAAAAGGATGAGAACAAGACATCAGGAGAGACGGTATTGGAAGATAAATCGCCCGACATAAAGACGGACGGCAAGAAGAAAACTGTTGACAACAAAAAGAGTAGCAAGTAAGGGGGCATAATGCAATGATAAGTATGAATTCGGTACTTCTCTTTTTTATGATAATGCTTGTCGGATTGTTTTTGCTTGTTGTTGCAATGCTGTTTATCCAGCATGTAGAGCGAAAAGACCTCTACACAAGGATAATGAGCAAAAATCTTGCTGAATACAACAAGAGTGATAATGAGGCTCCAATACAACCAAAAAGCGCTCATGATAGGGTGCTTGAACGGTGGCGGAAGGGGCGTGACAGTAATTGAGCGTTTTGAACGGTATAAAAAAACTTCTTGGTGTCGCTGACGCAGATATGCATAAACTGGATGATAGCACTGTCATCGATATCGGCGATAAGGGAGAGAAACTTTACAAGGACAACATCATAGCCTTTGTCAAAGAGGAACTTGAGCGAAGAAGGGCGGAGAAGTTGCCATTGGAGAATCAGTGGAACCTCAATGCTAACTTTCTGGCAGGTAACCAATATTGTGAGATAAACCCATACAGAGGGGACATTGAGCAACTGGAGCCTGTATATGATTGGCTTGAGAGAGAGGCTTTTAATCAGATATCTCCTCTTGTGGAAACCAGAATTGCCAATCTCAAGAAGATTAACTATATGATGAAGGTCAATCCCAGAACAAACGAATTGGATGACTATGCAAAAGCGGATATATCCACAACCATACTCCAGTACATACAGAAAGTCAGTGATTTTGAAAAACAGAAAAACACAATGATATTGTGGAATGAACTGTGCGGAAGTTGTTACTGGATTGCATGGTGGGACAGTGCAGCAGGTGAGTATCTGGGTTCTGTTAAGGAAATGGATATAGGTACGGAAAGTGTTGAAACAAAAAAAGAAACGGCATATTTCGAAGGTGATGTGAAGTATGGTCTTATAACACCCTATGAGGTATTCCCCGAGAGTATATTCCGCCAGGGAATAGAAGGGCAGAGAACTATCATACTGGAACAGGTAAAGACCGTAGAAGAGATATACGACCTTTACGGAATAGAGGTTGAAGGTAGAGAAGTTGAGAGTTTTCAACTTACGCCCCTTGTTTCCGGTGGCGGTTTTGGTTATGAGAGTACAAGGTTAGGCCTTACCAAGACAACAGTCAAGGGTTCGGAAAAGGTTATAACCTATTTTGAAAAACCCGGCAGAAAAAGACCTCACGGCAGAATGATAATCATCGTAGGTGATGATAACCTTGTATATTACGGAGATCTACCATATGACGAGATACCAATAGTACAGTGCTTATGCAGAGAGGTTGCGGGACAGTTCTTTGGAAAATCCGCCATTGAGGACCTTATTCCACGGCAGATAGCCTACAACGGATGCTTAAACAGAATACACGAATATATAAAAACCATTGCCATAGGACGTTATATCGCACAGGACGGGGCAATTGACATAGATGAGTATGAACAGAATGGTGTAGCACCGGGTGCGGTTCTTACATATCGTGTTGGTGCGGAGCCTCCTGTACCTATGCCAAACGGACAGTTGCCCCAGGAAATAATGACAGAGAGATATAACCTTAAAACTGATATGGAGTATGTAGCAGGTACATCTCAACTTATGGTAAGCGGAAATGTACCCTCTGGAGTAGTAAGCGGTGCTGCTATTAACAATCTAATGGAGATTGACAACACGAGATTATCGCTGACGGGAGACTATATTCGCAATTCGGTAAGAGACCTTGCAAAGATGCTCCTTAAAATCACCAAGAAATACGCCACAAGTAAGAGGGTGCTGGATTGTGCAGGGCTTAATAGCATCGGACACGCCATAGTGTGGTGCAGTGAAGATATTAATTCCTATGATGTGGAGTTTACCACAGAAAATGAACTACTTATGAGTGAGGATGTACAGAGAGAGAATTTCTTCAATGCATTTAATATGGGATTTTACACAGATGAAAACGGCAATGTACCCCAACGGGTAAAGCAGATGGGCCTTGAGTATATGAAACTTGGCAAGTATACAGAACTTATGAATATAAATCATCTCCATATGCAGGTGGCACAACGAGAAAATAGTTTCTTTGAAAAGGGAGTAATTTCCGATGTGGGTAGTTTAGATGACCATGATATCCACATAGAGGAACATACGAGGTACGCACTGCAGATGCGCTTCCGGGTATTAAAGCAGAGAAAACCGGAATATGCCTTGGCGCTTGAAAAGCATATAGAAGATCATAAAGCAGAAAAAGAACGAAAGAAAATGGAAGAAATACAAAAAATCCGGGCAATGCAAGCCGGGATGATTCAATAATGGTATTTGAAAGGAGAAACATATGTCTAGTTTGGAAGATGCACGCATTAAGGCGGCAGAAATGTTTGAGCAGGGTAACGATTCTATAGGGGAGTCTGCTCCTGGCGATGATGTACAGGCAGATAATCCTGCAGGAGAGGTGACGGCAGAGAGCGTGCCTGCACCGGAGGTTACATCTGAGAGTGTACCTGCTTCAATGACAGAAGAGGCTCTGGCAACGGCGGAGGTGGCTGCACAGGCGGCACAGCAAAGGGACACTGAACTTGCTGAGGTTACTGAAAAACTCGGAGAAATATCAAGGCAGAACGAAGAACTCAAGAGCACGATAGAGCAGATGTCAAGGCAACAGGAAGAGACCATCGTTAATGATATGCTGGAGCCTCCGGTACTTAACGCGGAGCAGGTTTTATATGGTGACGCAGAAAGTCAGTCTAAAGCATTGGCGGACTATCAGCAGAAGGTTAACGAATATAACAAGGCTATTCTTCGTAGGGAGATGGAGGAAGAGTTAAAACCTTTGATGGAGTTTGCTCGCGAAGGTATGGCGATGAAGGAAAAGGCTGAGGCTTTGAAAGCCATAAAAGAAACGGTGCCGGAACTTTCGGACATTGATTCTAAGGCGCCAGTGCTTGATGCTATAATTGAACAGAATCCGTTTTTATCCGCGTCGGACAAGCCCATGGAAGAAAAATACATAATGGCATATATGCTTTCAAGAGGTTTAGATGCAGTAAAAAATCCACCTGTACCTCCGGAGCCTCCCAAGGCACCCACGGCACAGGAACTTATGGAATATGCCAAAAATAACAAAGAATTCGCAGAGATGTTGGCGATGGAGAAAATCGCAGCAGTACAAAGCGGTCAGCAAGTGCCTCCGTTTTCCGCAAGCAGCGGTGCGGTAAACGCAGCACCTACTATACAAAATACACCAACAAATCTTGATGAAGCAAAGGAACAGTTCAAAAAGATGTTCCGTGCTTAAAATGAGAAAGGAGATATGATTTATCTATGGAACAGAATTTAAAAACATTAGAAAATGCCCTGAGAGTCTGTTATTTACCTGCTCTGCAGAATCAACTCGGTATAGAGCCTGCTGCGATTCTCGGAAAGATTGAGCAGACACAACTTCAGGGACACTATGTGGAGACTACGGCTCCCATCGGGTTATCCGGTGGCTTCGGATACGGCGCAGAGGGTGCGGCAACACCTATATCCGGTGCACAGAGATATGAGAAGTTTAAAACTGAGTCCAGAGACCTCTATGTGAACATCGAGATCTCGGAAAAGGCTCAGAGACTTGGTACTACTTCCAAGGGTGCTCTGGTAAATGCACTCGATAGCGAAGTTAAGGCGGCATATGCTACTGCTAAGTGGAATGTTGGCCGTTCACTTTACGGTAACGGTACAGGTATCCTTACTACCTGCAGTGCGGTAAACAACTCTGCTACTGTAACAGTTGCAGATACTAAGTTCCTCAAGGAAGGTCTCATTGTAGACTTTTACTTAGAAGATGCTGTTGTGGGTTCTGCACCTGCCAAGGCAGCAGTAAGAATTAAGGCGGTAGACCGCGTAGGTAAGAAGGTAGTTCTCTACGATGCAATTACTGTTGGTGACGGATTTATCACTGTACAGAATTCCTACGGCAGAGAAATCACCGGTATAGGTACTATCTTTGATGATAACATCACTTCCATCTACGGATTATCCAAGGAGGACAACCCCTTCCTTAAACCTTCTGTGTACAGCGCGGAGAATGATATCCATGACGGTGTTATTACCGAAGCATTAAGAGCATCCGATAACTACCATGGTGGCGCAATTGATACACTCGTGTTCGGTGACAGGGCATATGATGCCTACGTGGCATACCTCAGAACCAATAACATTCGCGTTGAAACCAAGACTCTCAAGGGTGGCTTCAAGGCAATTAAGTACGATTTCGGCAACAGAGAGATTGATGTAATCAATGAAAGTTTCGTTCCCGAAAATGAAATCTGGGGTATTGATTGTAAGTCCTTTGAACTCCAAACGTCTGGTTGGGATTTCGCAAGAGACAAGGACGGTGCGGCATTTACACTTGTACCCGGTACAAGCAACCACAGAGCACTCCTCGCTAATTACGGCGACCTTGTATGCAAGAACCCCGGTGCTTGCATCAGAATCACAGATGTTGCGTATACTGCGTAACTGAAAATGTCAAAAAGGACAATCACTATAATGAAATGTTTGCAAGTACATAGGATTGAGGCATTCAATGGTGATTGTCCTTTTTTAAACGTGCCGTTGGCACTTGCTGATTTATTGTTCAAGGAGTGATATAAATTGAACTATAAGAAGATGTATGAAAAGGTTAATATGGCTGTAAAGTTGGAAGAAAGAAGATTTCTGAATTATTTTGATGAAACGGTGGGGGAACTTGTGGCAGCATACGGCAATTTCCTGTTTGAAGATAATGCGAGATATAAGGCCCCCGAAAGCCTTGATGATAAATGCGTGTTACTTCCGCTATATCACAATGCAATTATAGACAACATATTGTTTATGGCAGACCAGGGAGAAGAATATAAAAGCGAATTTATTAGAAAAGCTCGTAATGCCTACAACAAATACTGGCACGACAATTCCAAGGGAAGAAGAATCCGGAGAGCGAGGTGGTAGAAATGTTTGAGTCGGGAATAACCGCAAAAGCATTTATTGAAAATTTAAAAATAGAGATAGATGTGGCACTTCCTATATCGGATGAAACCTATCTTGCGTGGTTAAATGCCACAGAACAGTTTCTGTACGGCTCTGTGATAAAAGAAGAGGGCTTACACCGCTTTTCGGGAACAGAAATAGAATTGCCGATTAAGAGAACAAATGAAGCGGGAATATGCTCACACGATATAGTTACGGTGTATGCAGTGTTAACTCCGGTTCGGAGAGTACAACTTTTGCACGTGACACCTGCAAACGCAGAGACCTTTAAAGATGTGTATTATGTTCTTGACGAAAATTTGTGTACAAGTTTGTCTTTCCCTTGCGAAGATATAGATTTGGTATATACCAAGAGACCTACTATAAAGACAGAGGAAAATTACACAAGTGAAACTGTAAAAATTCCCGTTGAGTTTATTGAACTTATCGCTTCAAAACTACGGGGTGAAGCATACAAACTTGCAAACGAGGATTCTATTGCCGGTAAGTGGCTCAATGATTACAATGCACATTTACAGGATTTCAGTGCTTGGTGCGTTTCCAAAAGAGCAGACATCGGAATGTGAGGTGTCATATGGCTAAAAAAAAGAAAGAGGAACAGCGATTCTTCGGGCAGATGCCAATTCCCAACAGTCGCAAGCGGTACAAGGCTGTTAAAAAGGCTTGGAATGGACTTAATCGCAGGATTACCACTGACAGTGGTGGGCTATCTGATATGGCAGGTATGTCTACAATAGAGTATCCATATTTGGTACCTGCAAAGGTGTTGAGTGAACATAACAGAATAATGTGGAATTGCAACGAGAGAGAAGCAGTGGGCATATTCAGTTTTGATGACTTTCTTTTGGTTATCTACAAGGAAGTTGACAAAATTAAAATTGATTATATAAATGAAACCGGGGATATATATACCGGAACACTAAAAGAAGATACCGATAATGTTGATGAACTAAAAGTAGCAGATGACAACAGACAAAGGTGTGTAGTTCAATTCAATGTATTGGATGATATTCTAAATCCTGTAGGAAGCGGTATTACGAGAAAACTTATTATACTTCCTGATAAGAAGGTAATAGATTATGAAAATGATGCAGATTTTATTCCTATGTCCTTGGAAGTAGAGACAAAGGAATTTACCTATCCCACCGTTGAGCAGATTGACGAGAAACTCAAAGTAGATGGAATTGAAGATGAAGAAGATGCGATATCCGCCATTATAGCGGAAACATCGGTATGTGATTATCTTAAGAACGAATTGAAAGCAAGCAGGCGTTATGTGTACAGGAACACACGAGACGGGAATTGTTATGAATGGATAAGAGATACCGAGGCTGAAATAGCCCAGTGGCAGTATTGCGTATCACCTGTATTTCCTGATTTGGATTACGCTACAGTAAGTCACGGTAGACTCTTTGGCGTAGGAAGAGGAAGAATTTACGCAAGCGGATATAATGACTATGCCAACTGGACATTTGACTCTGTTGATGAGTACAACGAGAGCAACGCTTGGTGCTCAAGTGCTCAGGCAAACACAAAGTATGACGGAGAGTTTACAGGTATAACATCTTATCAGGGACACGTTATCGCATTTAAAAGAGATATTGCGCACGAAATATACAATACTAAAAATCCATTCAGAGTGCTTGATTTATACGGTGACGGTACAATCGACAACAGAACCATTCAAGAGGTTAACGGATTACTGCTTTTTGTGTCAAAGGGTGCGGTGCACGTGTACAACACATCTACACTCAAGGATGTAGGTTATAATCTCGGCATAGATGTATATATGGAGGAACGCGAGAAGGATGATGTAATTGTAAGCGGTACCGATGGCAGAAATTATTATCTTTGGATTTCAAGGTGGGACAGTCAGGCAAAAGGTGACAGGGAGATAATATATGTCTATGATACATTCTGTGGTCAATGGTCGGTGCTTCTTGATAATAGGGAAAATACTATAAAGGCACACCCTGTTGGTATTGCTGCAAATAAAAATGGAGTTTTCTTTTTGCGCAGTGTTTATGATGATATCGATGCCGATTACGGCCATGTTATGACACTTATTGATGTGCGCGACACAGATGACTGGCATTTTGAAACCGACCTTATGACAAACGAAGAATATGACATAAAGCATCTCAAAAAGGTTCAAGTCCGTACACGCATAGATGAGGGTGCAGGCTACACAATAAAAGTCATCTTATCTGATGAAACAGAGCAGGAAGTGTTTAGTTCTGGCGGAAAGGATGGGGATGTTGTCGCTCGGTTTATCTTACGAAAAACGGCGGCATACGGAGTGAAACTCAAATTTGAGGGACAAGGCTTTGTACGGTTCTACAATATGGAACTAATCTACGAGGACGGAGGCGAGGTCAATGTCACAATATAATCAAAAAAATATTGAAGATATGGATTTTAAAGAACTTCGCCAAACAGTTGCAGATTTAAGTGCAGATTTGTCCAAATACAAAAGACTTCTTGATGTGTATATGGAAGATGCCGAAAGTTCTGGTTTGAGAAAAACACTCAAACTAGAGAATGGCAGGCTGAAAACCGAGATTAAGACAGTGGCAGGAGAGATAGCCACCAAAGTGTCCGACAAGGATATGGAGAGTGCTATAACACAAAAAGCGGCAAACATTGTTGCATATGTCGCAAAAGCCGCCAAATTGTCAGAGGCGATAGAAGTTGATGAAATTCCGGAAGATGCGGATATAAATGAAATATATGTCGTATGTGATTACGATGCTGACGGCAACAAGATTTCGGAAACATATTACTATTACAACAATATATCCGAAAATTGGGAGGAGGCTGTCGGTGAAACAATATATAGCGTATTTGAACAAGACGGCCACGGTTTCAGATTGAAAGGAAATGTGAAAATAAGCGGAGACCTTATAACGGAAGGAACTATATCCGGAATAACAATAGAGAGCGAGGATGAAAATGGCAACATTGTCCGTATGGAAGATGGCTTTTTACGTATTGTACGTGGTGAAAAATTAAAAGCTGTTTTAGGAACAGCAGATGATGACGTTTATTCTCCCTATATGGTTTTTGGTGCAGGAACAGATGACATAAATCCTACTATAGTCGGAATACCCTACGCTAAAGGGACAATGCTACTTTTAAAATCGGAAAGTGGGTTTGAATTACAATTTACCCCGACGCTTTCAAAAACTCCCCAAGGGATATGGTTTTATGATGATAATGATGGTAAGACAGAAGCACGAATAGGATTTGGAAACAGTACGGTGGATTTCAGCAATGCAACTGTAAAAGGTTTTAAAATTACGTTTGGTTGAGGTGGTATATGGCAATATCAATAAGAGCAACAAGGGATGAACACAGTATTACAGTGTGGCTCACGGGACTTAATCCTGAATATAACTTTGATGACCGATATCTTGAGTATTTTATTTGTGAAACAGGCACGAACGCTTGGGAGTCTGACGGAACGCTGTATCAGATAAAAAGGGGGATAACTACAACTCCAAAGCACAAATTTTACAATCTTGAATCGAGCACAGAGTATGACATCAAGATTATTATAGGATTTTTGGGAGATACAAGTCCCGATCAGGAATATACTCTGACAAAATGGACTGCTGATCCAAAACCGATACTCCAAAAGTTTAACTGTTTTAGTGATATAAATGCCGATGATGATTGGCTTAGAGCATCTTGCCATTTTTCACTTGATAATATTTCGGAAGGCAATACAGAATATAGTATATCTGCACGACAAAGCGGTACTGAATATTGGTATCCGAAGGAAGAAGATAACATTTACAAATATAGTGTTACGGAAAGTGGTGATAGTGCGAGAGGAACTATTATTGTAAGACTGAATTCAGTATCTGAGTCTGAAGAAAGCAGAATGTTTGATTTTCGTCTCACCGTAAAAACAGGAGCATTAGAAACACATTTTTTTGTGTACGATGTGGAAATAATGTATAACCCTATAGACTATTTAGAGGTGAAACAAGGTTCTCGTAATTCTGATGGAACATATTTTGTTAAAGTTTGTTGTTACTTGAAAAAAGAAGGTTTTTATTCTTTTAACATGAGTTTTATAAATAATAATACGGGGCAGGGGTTCACGCATGATAGAGAGACTGATTATGCTATTGGAGATGCTATTCCTTTTTGGGATGATTTGCCGATTGGGAATTATACAATAACAGTAAATGTGAATGCTTATAACAGTAAGGAAGATTATGAAAACGATATTTGGAACACTACAGCAACGGGATATAAGAATACGTATATTGATGTAGTAGGTCCTGCAGTAGACTATTTTGAGTGGGATACAGAGATAACTCCAACTAGGCTTATGGCAAATTGTATAAACAAGGAAATACATCCGGTTACTGCGACGGAGTGGAAAAGGTTCATATCAAGGATAACAGAACTCAAGGATTTTCTAATGAGGCATAACATGTCATTTATTGGATTTCCGGATTCGTTTACAAAGGTCATTCCCGGTATGAATTTTTCTCCTGCAATATATAACGAGGTTGCATATGCGTTAAAAATATTAAGTTATGCCGCGGGTGAAAAGTATTCAATTATGCAAATTGACGATGACACGGTATTAACTGCAAGTCTTTTTTCGAATTTACGAGATCAGTTTAATTTTTTAGTTGATAATATATAGTATTTTAAACGGAGGTGTTTATATGTCACACGTACATAACATTACAGATACGGGCAGTATATTTGTTATTGATGCGACCACAAAGACAATAAAAAAACCTGCTGATGTGCCAAGAGTGGTGCAGGGAGACCACAACAGTGAGATACTTAGTTTTTCACTTAATGCGGTGTTGATTGAGGGTCATAATATGGCAGAATGTGACCGTTGTGAAATTCATTTTACCAACTTCAATCCCGAAACCGAAGAAAAGACAGAGGGAGTATATAAGGTTGAAGATTTAATGGTGAGCGAAGATGGTAGCAAGGTATTATTCTCTTGGAAAATATCAGATGAAGCCACGTGGATTTGGGGGGCACTTAGTTTTTCGGTAAAGTTCTTGTGCTTTGCAGAAGACGGAACAGTTTCATATGAGTGGAATACACTTACATCGGGTGGTATTCCCATTTATCCTGGCAAGAGCAATACGAGAACCGTTTTAGAAAAATACCCCGACTTCATAGAAAAGATAAAATTAACGGCAGATAAGTGTTATGAGACAGTAAACAAGACTTTGACTTATGAAATGATTGGTGTAGTTCCTTCGCATAACGAATGGTTTACATTCACTCTTAATGCAGATGGAACAGGATATTCTGTTAAAGCCAATTTTGATAATGAAGATACAGAGAAAACGGATATTGTTATACCCTATAAGTACAAAGGTCTACCTGTTAATACAATATCAGCAGGTGCATTTGCAGATAAGGTTGGAGTGGTAAGTGTTGTAATTCCGAATACAGTATCGACCATCGGAAGTAAAGCATTTCAAGGATGCTCAAGTCTTCAGAATGTTATATTGCCCAAAAACATTGCGGTTCTGAATTCTTCATTGTTTCAAGGCTGTACAGGGCTTACACATATTGACTTGCCAAAAGGCATAAAGGAAATTCAATACGATGTATTCCGTGAAACTGCAATCACACATATGGATTTACCATACGGTATTGAGTATGTGGGCGAAACGCTTTTCTTTGGTTGTACCGCACTAAAAAGTGTCAACATTCCCAATTCTGTTAAGGAAATAAGACCCCAAGCATTTGGGAAATGTTCAAGCCTTGTGGAAATAGTCATTCCAAACAGTGTTACTTCTATGGGAATTGGAATGTTCTCGCAATGTTCAAATTTGCGGTCAATGGTTATAGGAAACGGCATAACGACACTTGGTGGGCATTTTGCCTTGTATTGTGACAAATTAGAGCGAGTTGTTATTCCGTCATCGGTGACAAGCATAGAAAGTAATGCTTTTTGGAATAGAAGTTATGTGCCCAATCCAAACGTTACTTTGTATGTAGAGCAGGGCTCATATGCTGAGGAATATGCAAAGCAGTATAAGATGAAATATGTGTATAGTGAAGTTGGCAAAGATGCTATATCAGACAAGATAGCCGAAAGTCTTGAAGACGGTGGCACTGTCAATGAGTTTCTAAAGAATAATCAACCAGACTATAATCAAAATGATGAAACTAAGATTGACTATATTAAAAATAGACCATTTTATGAATATGTAGAGGAAACTACAAACGAGACTATAGCATGTGAATTTACTCTCGGCGATTTTGCTTACTCTAATAAAACATATTTCTTGGGGCTAAAACCCGGGAACCCATATCAAATAAATCTTAAATGCTATAAAGATGATGAACTAATGAGTACTACAGAGGCTGAGTCAAAGGCAAGTTCTGTGGTTAAAGGTTATGGCGTATCTCTTACTTTGGATACAGATGATTATTATATTAATATAGACGATAAAAGTGCTTCAGCATATCATAACAAATTTCCAGAACAATTCAACGGCATATATTTAAGTCAATACTGGAATTGGGTAGAGCATGAAATATTTGTATATGTAGACGGCATTGACCGATGTGTTCTGACAATAACAGGTGATTTTAGTAGAGTAAAGCCAAAATATCTTCCCACAAAGTTCATAGAAGAGGGAGAAATATGTCCTCGACATTTAGGGAATTCAAATATACAAGCGATATTGTCTGGTTTATCCAAAGGGGCTGGGAATAACTGGCTTAGTTCACTGCGTTTGAAGAAAGACAGTGTCCCCTACATACTCGATGTAGATGAAAATGGTTTATTACGCACACGGCGTGAAAATGGTGATGGTTCTACATTTGAATATGCAACAAGAGACGATGTCAAAAAATTGGCGCCACTGTCTGACTGGAATCAAGTTGACCCAACACAACCCGACTACATCAAGGGCAGACCTTTTTATGAATCAAAGGTTGTTTTAATTGACGTCGATATACCACCTCATGACAACATAGATGAAACCGCTCTTTATTTTGATGTTGATAAGACGCTGCTGGCTGATGGTGCTATAGTGAGTTTTGAACTATTTGACGATGATGGCACTTATGGTGCGACACGAACTCTTACAGAAAACGACGAATTTCTCCAAGGAGCCCATTGGTATGATGAACAGGTACAAGTGTTTTTTGTCTTCGTGACCGAAACAGGAATTTGTCTGCAAACACCTCTAATGATAAAACCTTTCAAATTCAAATTTACTGTTGTGACAAGAAAACTCCTGGACGAAAAATTCATTCCCGACACCATCGCAAGAACGGCAGATGTAGAAGGGTTAGAGAGCGTAGCAAAAGGTGCTGCAAGGTCTCATGTATATAAAACATATAAAGAAATGGCAGAGGCATTTGCGACTATGACCGCTGACGATGTAAGGGTTGGTGACCACATATATATTGAGCAATTAGGTGTTCCTGACTTGTGGATAAGCAAAGTGCACGAAACGCAACTTGAGGGCTATTATTATTACAATACTGATGAATCACTCATCCTAACGTTCGACGCGAATGGAAGCGTGCCCGTTAATACTCCTTGGTTTGAAGTTTCTATGTCGGAATCCTCTAAGTTGAACACAGAGAATTCCACGCTAAAAGTTAAAATACCAGACGAATTTAGTGGCAACGTAACATTGGATAGTGAGCAACATTACCCATCAATGGCTATTATGAGTTATTACATTAACAAAGCAATTGAAGAAGCAATCGGTACAGCAAACGCAGAACTTGAAAGCATACTCGCAGGAGGTGTTGACTAATGGCTACACTGAATGAGAATATTGCGAATGTTAAAAAGGATTTTGGTAGAATAAAAGGAACTGTAAACAACTTTTATGCTGAGTATGGCGAAGACCCTATTATTATGAGCGACACACCTACTTCCATGTATGGGGAAATAATCGGAACGCAATTTGCCGAACGTTTGGCGGAAATGGGCTATCAAGATGGACGTGAAGAGGGTGTCGAGGTTGGAAAATACGAAATCCTCTCCAACTCCAAATACATCCCCAAGTCTGCCATAGGCAAATTCATAAGCCTAACCGATGTCAGCGAAGTTGCACATAAGGTTAAGGTGTATGGTGATAACCAAGAGGTTGAGGTTTATGGGAAGAATTTGTTGCCGTATCCGTATGCTCATACAACGAGAACGACGGAAGGTATTACTTTCACGGACAATGGTAATGGTACAATTACTGCCAATGGAACAGCCACGGGAAATGCTTATTTTAGTTTAACAGAAACAAGCAGAGGAGTTGGGTTTAATGTTAAAGCAGGAGAGCAATATGTTCTCCGTGGTTGCCCTGATGGTGGCTCAACGTCAACATATATGGTCTATTCACAAAGTATTGGTGCACAAGATTATGGTAATGGAGCAATCTCAACCGTTTCGACAGAGGATAAATCCGTAAATGTTGCTATTGTTATATATAAGGGTGTTACAGTCTCAAATTTGATATTCAAACCTATGATTAGTCTTGCAAACATTTTCGATAAGACATACGAACCCTACACCCACCAAACCATAACCGCAACATACACAGGAACAGAGATAGATTCTATGTGTCCTAATATGACTTTTATAACATATTCAGATGCGGAAGCGAATCTCCTTGTGGAATATTATTCTTCGTTTGGTATGGCTGAAAAAGATTTGGAAATGTGGAATGCGTTTACGAATTCGGGAGCAAGAGATGTTTATGACAGGGCGTTTTCATATTCCAACTATAGTGGTAAAACAATACCCAATGGATTGTGCAGACCAACACGCTCGTTTGGGTATATGTTCTATGCCTATGCAGGTGCAGAATTGCCTAAAGGCGTTGATTGTTCAGACTTTGATGTTACACAAACTGCAACGAATATTTTTGGATATGCTTCATACGTAAAGCACATATATGACATGGGTATTCCCGCACTAAAGTCATATAATGCTTGTTATAGAAATTGTAACGCCCTTAAAACAATAGACATTATAAGAGTGAATGAAGGAACAACATTTGACAACAACAGTTTCATTGATTGTATCAAACTTACCCACGTCATCTTCAGCGGAGTAATAGCATCCGACATAAACCTGCAATGGAGTCCGTTGTTGGATGATGAGAGTGCTGTATCTCTTTTGAAGTGCTTAAAAGAGAACAATAATTATGTTGCCACTGTTACGTTACATCCTGATGTATGGGCGAGATTGGATGCAATGCCTGCCGAAACTTGGGGAGAAGCAGGAAACGCAAAGTCATACATAGCAAACAAAGGTTGGTTTTTTGCATAAGAAAGGAGAATGTGTATGTATAAAGATATTGAAAGTAAAATACCAAATACCACAATGCGAAAAATTGTCAACAATGATGGAGTGGAATTGTGCATAGAGATAACACCTATCGAGGGGTACGAAACACACCACTGTGCAAGATGTTGGGAAGATGAAGATATAGAAACGGGCGAAAAAACCTTTGTACACGGCTACAGCACGGCTTCTTGTACCGTTCCGATTGATTATGACTTCGAGAACACCAAAGAAATTGACGGTCACACCGCCTATGGAGAAAAGGAGATATTTGCAAGAAGCATAAAAGAGAGAGGATGATTTAAATGAAACCAAGAATTTCGGGACCATATCCCGTGCTTAATGTGCGAGGCAAAATACCTCAGAGGTATTTTGACGAGAATAATAGTCACGTCGACTACAACCAAAACGACCCAACACAACCCGACTATATGAAGAACAGACCGTTTTACGCACAACAACAAATAGTTGCTCAAGCGAACCTATCTGAACTCACTCTTGAAGAAACAGGCGAATATTTTATACCCAACACAGACATTTCTTTTCTTCAAGATGGTGATGTTCTGCACATTGAGGTAAACGATAACGGTACCGTGTACAAAACCGAAGGAACTATTGAGTTTTACAATGATATCCCTGCGTTTGTCGATGTACACATAAGCGTTCGTGATTACACGTGGCTTGTAGGATTCGATGACGATAAGCGGGTTTTTGTTGTTGCCGACGTTGTTGATGGCGTATCTCTTAAGATATATAAGGAATCTGTTAAGAAACTTGATGAAAAATTCTTGCCTGAATGCACAGTCCCTTATATTTATAATGAATACGGAGTACAAATAGAGACGTTACCTTCAGGAGCATATGTTTTACACGGGTGGCTTATAACACATTTAGGGACGCTAATTCATAATTTCGACAGTCCTACGCTTTGCCAGATATACAAACACACAGATTATATGTCCCAACTTGTTTGGACTAGTGTTTCAGGTCTGGAGGATTATTCTGTAAATCTCATGACTATCATGAATGGTGAAATAGCAGACACACAAAAAGTCAATTTATACGGAGGTATTCCAGAAGTTACTAATGTAATGGGTACGTATGATTATACCGCTTACAATGATATGATTCCGACTGTAGGTACTATTAAAGACTATATAGCCTATTTGCCACAACCTCAGATAACATTAGCATCTGAAGACGGCAAATACTATGTAATAACCGTCGGTACAGACGGGAACCTGAAAGCAACACCTATGTAATAAATAAAAGGAGTGTATTTAAATGGGATTTAAAACAACAAACTACGAGGCAAAGGCTTACGGAATAACTATTCCCGAAGCATATGCAAGAATAACAAATGTAAATGTAAATGTAGACGGCACGGCTGATGCAATGTTCGAAATACAGCAGAACAGAGAGAATGTCGGTACAAAGAAATCTCTTTCATTAGTTCCTTTCAGATGTGAAATTGATAAGGAACAGCCTCTCCACAAGCAAATTTATGAAAAAGCAAAAGAGGGTTATTTCAAAGAGTGGGAAGATGATATTGTGGAGGTGACAGGAGATGCTGGTATCTGACCTTATTTCCAAAATAATTCTTATAGGCTCGCTCATAACGGCTCTTAGCGTGATTATAGGGGTTTTCACAGTAGCAATGAACCTTGTGCTTAAGCCTATTAAAAAGGATATGCGAAAAAATGACGTGAGGCAGTGCAGGATATTTCTTGTTGATTTCCTTTGTGATGTGGAGGCTGGTGTGTCAAAGGACGAAGCACAGTGGAAGTTGGCACATGAGATATATGACCATTACGAAAAGGACCTTAAGGAAAATTCATATGTCCACGACAAATGGGAGCGCGTTGTAGGGCACGGAAACAACTAAATTACGGAGGTAAAATACATATGGACAAGTTTATTTGTGTAATCATTTTTCTGCTCGGATTTGTGGCATTTTTTGTGTCTGTAGTTACCGAACTTACAAAAGAGATGTCGCTCTTAAAAAGGATACCTACAATATGGCAGGTGGTGGTACTATCTGTTAATGTATGGATTTTGATATTCTTCACTGCCTGCAGTCTGGGATATTGCCAAAGAGAATGGTATTTGCTTGTGGCTTCCGTAATGGCAGGGTTTATGAGTGCGTTTATTGCTTCGTACGGTTGGGAGAAATTATATGTAAGATTTAAAGAGTATGTAAGAGGAGCGGATTCCAATGGTAAATAAACTCATACAAATCGCCCTTGCCGAAGTTGGATATCTTGAGAAGCGAAGTGCCGCTTCTCTTGATTCCAAAATCGACAATGCAGGGAGTAAGAATTACACCAAGTATGCAAGGGATATGTGCAAATGCCACGCAGGAATATATGTCAACGGTTATGCCTGGTGTGACACCTTTGTAGACTGGTGCATGGTACAAGCCTTTGGTGTGGACAAGGCTCTGGAACTCATACACGGTTGGAGTGCATATACGCCTACATCTGCTTCGTACTATAAGCAACATGGCGAATGGCACAGCACACCTAAAAAGGGCGACCAGATATTTTTTAAAGACAGCACCGGCACTATATGTCACACGGGCATAGTTTACGATGTAGACAGTAACTATGTTTACACTGTAGAGGGTAACACCTCAACACAAAGCGGTGTTGTGGCAAACGGCGGTGCAGTCGCAAAGAAAAAATATGCTCTAACCTATAACAGAATAGCAGGATATGGAAGACCGAAGTATCCTGTTGCAAAGGAGGAAACAAAGAAGATGATTTATAACACTGTTAACGATTGCCCGGCATGGGCGAGACCTTATGTGCAGAAAGCCGTAGACAATGGGTACATAAAAGGAGATGGCACAGGCAGTCTTAATCTCAACGATATGAAGATATGGTGCCTTGTGGTAATGCTCCGAATGTGCGGCATAATGGAGTGATACCATGAGCGAAAAGAAAAAAGGCAGATTCAGTAAGGTTATAGTAGTTTTCTGCATACTCGAAATGGCATTTATGCAAATATGGGCCATGCGGATTGCAAGCCACAATTCATTCCTTACGGACGGCCTTATAGTTGCAAATCACGCAGTGTTCGGAGGGGAACTTCTGATGCTGTGTGTTAAGAGGATATTTGCAGGAAGAGAAAATAAAGATAAATGAGAGAAATGCCGAGGTTGAAGCCTCGGCATTTTTATGCGTAACTGTTCAAATTGTCCGATAACCGACTATGCAAACTGAGATAATTGATTTAGAATAGTCGGTTATTTTCGGGAGGTGGTTTAGTGCCGGATATTTCAAGGAGTAAATTCAGAAGTTTAATTCCCGATATCTCACTAAAAACAAACTATGAGAGTCCTCTTAAAAAGTTGGGATTTTCTGCTGTGTCGGGAGCAGATGAACGCAAGAATGCATTGTTAAGCAAGTATAAGGCATATGCAGGCATGGGTCAGCAAAATTCAAATGCTACATCGGTGTCAACTATTACAAGGCAAGGTGCTGTATCGTCAAGTTATACTCCCGGCAGCAGGGTGGCTAATTCGGCTTCATACAATAACGATGCCGCCAAAGGACAATGTGTTTGGTATGTGCGAGGACGGGCAAAAGAAAAACTTGGTGTAGACACAGGTGCTATTGGTAATGCAAATGAAATGTATTATAACGCAAAAGACTCTGCAAAGGTCTCTGCGAGTGCTGAGAACATAAAACCCAATATGATTGTTTCTTACAGTAAAGGTACAGGCTCTGCAGGTCAGACATACGGGCACGTAATATTCATTGAAGATGTTGTTGGAGATACGGTGTACTACACAGAAGGTGGAAGCGGATACTATCAAAATGGTACAGACGGAGTGGTAAAAACTGCAACAAAACAGGGTATTCTCGATGGCGTGAACACTTCGGGTGCAAGAATGGGAAGCGGAGTGTTGGGATTTATTGATTTGACTAAATATTAAAAGAGGAGTGAAGAGGAATGGCTACAAAATATAGTCCATATGAATCTATCAAAAGTATTTATGACTTAAAAAAACAATGGGATGACGAAAACAAGGCGGGAAACAGAAGCGGTGCAAGTGCTGTGGCACAAAACGCACAGCGATATTACAACGACCTAAAAAACAATGGATATGCTGATGTGGCAGAACAATTAAGTAAGGTCGATTATACCGGGGCAAAAGGCATACTTGATAAATATGCCGGAACTGGAGGCAAAACGGCAATAAGACCGTTTTTTCAAACACTTGCTAAGTCTGCGAACCTTTCCGGAGATGAAGTAAACAATCTCATAAAATATGATGATAAGACAGGACACGTTTCATTTGCAGGAACTGACATTGGAAGACCTGATGCGGCATCAGACGGTGTTTCTTACTGGGACAAAGACTATCTTAAGGGTGTTTGGGACAATTATGTGAAGAACAGCAAAGCAAACGACTACAACGGTGTAAAAGGAAATGCCACTTACAACGATAGAATGGAAAGTTCTTCTAAAAAGAGCGATGAACAATATAATCAACTCAATGAACACAATGCATATGTCAGGAATGAATATGAAAAACTTCTGGCTCTTGCAAATACACCTTACTCAGAAAGTGAAGAGTACAAGACGGCTATGAAGGCAGTAATGCCGTATTACGATTACGCCGGATACAAAGCATCTTATGGCGTCGCTGCCGATGGTGCTTCAACAAATAGCGGAAATGTGGACACATTTGCGGCTGCAAATGCAGCAAGACAACGTAATGCGCAGATATCGCAGGGAGCACAGATGGCATACCAACTTGGGTTGGCGCCTTATCAACAGAGGATTGAAAATATAAATAATATACTTTCTTCAATAGGTGCACAGAGAGAATCAATTACAGGTCAGCAGAATTCCAATATTACCAACGATATGACAATGGCGCAGATGGCATTTGATAACGGAGAGACACAGAGAATAAACGAACACACTATGAACGAAGAGAAGTTGAATAATGCTACTGCAAGGAAAGAGGTTGATGCCGGTATAGAACTTGCTAAGGATACGCTTGCTGTGAATAAGGAAGTTGATATGGCAAAGATTAATTCAAGTTCAAAACTCCAAGAACTTTCGAATGCATTGAACTTATCGCAAGAAGAGGCTAGACAAGCCATGTTTACACTTTATGATAATTATTTGAAACACTGGGCGGTAGGCGATAAGGTGAGAAACTATATGGATGATGTAGTATTGCCTATTCTCATGGGTGAAAAAGAGATGACACCCGCACAATTACAAACTGATATTGTTGCTAATACAGAAAAATACAATATTGATGTCGATGATGCAAAATATATATTGGGCGAGATATTTGGAGTGACAGATTTATCTTGGTTAGATGATTATGAGGACAGGACCGGTGATGACCAATATAAAGGTATGCGTCCAAAGAGTAATTAGTTATTGGGGGTACAGATATGTCAAATACAAAAAAACCAAACTTTTTGCGCCTTGCCGGAACAAAATCAAAGTATGGTCCGTATTTGCTTCCCGATGATAGTGTTTTGTGGGAGTTGCGCTCAGCAGATGGTAAATATTTTGGTGATGTCAGTTATGATGCTTATAAGGCTGTCGAGAATGGTACTCTTGACAGTTACACACCCAAAACCGACGAGGAAAGAAGAATAATAACGGAGTTTAGGCAACATCCGGGTATTGCATTGAAAATAGATGGGGCCAAGGCGCCTTGGAGAAGTGATTTTGGGAAAATAAGTTATGACGGATATCACGCTTTATTAAGTGGCAAAGAGGGGGAATTTACACCATATACAGATTCAGAAAAAAAGGCAATAACAGATTTTAAAAATTATGTTGAGCGTCAAACCGGTCCCCGTTCTTCTGTTGTTATTAAAACGCCAAGTGGAACTGAGGATTATGTTACACGTGCTACTGCTAATGCTATTGCACGAGGTCCTTTGATATCACCGAATTTACGTTCTTCTATTGGAGTTGACCGCGATTATGTGTCGAATTACTACTCACAAGCGAAAAAAATTGAAGATGAAGAAAAAGCAAAAGAACGGCAGAAAAGGGTGGATAGTAATCCAACATACAAAAGATATGATATTGATCCTGCTGAATTCACTGAGAGTGATTTGGATGAATGGGCGAAAGAACATAACTTTGAAAAAAAGTTTTTACCTTCTGACGCCGAAGCATCGTATGCCGGTAAATATGATTTAGGATATGTATATGTACCAAAACGTGAGGGTGGTTTTTGGGGAATTGGTAGCAAAAAACTAACTACAAAACAGGATGAAGAGGACCTTGATGTCTTATTTAAACTTGTAAATGATAGAATCAGGCAGGAAGGAATAGATACAGATAAGTATGTGGCAGAACAAGCGTGGCTTACAACAAAGGGCATAGGCAGAAGTTTTCTCAATACTATAGATGATGCTTATATGCGAGAACAAGAAGAGTTTAGGCGAATGACATCTTCTATGAAAAATATAGATCCATATTTTGCTAGCGATAAAATTAAATACCATGATGAGCAAATCTCTACGACTACCAAGGCTATAAAAGACCGTACAACTAAACAGACAGTGGAGGGTTCGAAACTTGATACTAAATATTCACATTTATCCGAAGATACGCGAACTGTCGGGAAGGTAATAGGTGGTTCGGTACAGGTCGTACCGTTGGTATTAACTTCAGCAATAAATCCCGCGTTGGGAACAGCAGTATTTGCTACACAAGTTTATGGAGGAAGTTTAGGGCAGGCGCTTGTGGAAGGCGCATCCATTAAAGATGCACGAACATATGCTGGTGCAGAAACTACAAAAGAGATATTGATAGAAAAGTTGTTCGGAGGACTTCCTTTTACGAAAAGTGTTTCTAAAAAGTTTTTAAATCCTGTTGTAAATAAAATTTTCTCTAATCCATTTGCTAGGGAAATAGTTAAAAAAGGTGCCGATATACTTGGTGAAGGATTTGAAGAGGCAGCATCTGAATTTATAAGCCCATATATAAAAAGGGCTATATATGACAAAAATGCTCCTAATGCAACCAAAGAAGAACTCGGGTTTGCGTTTTTCAGTGGTGTTGTTCCGTCAATGCTATTAAATGTTCCAGTGACTATAAATACTGTAAAAGCATATGGTGGGTTGGAAGAAAAAATAAACCAGTATAATAAGTGGATAGATGTTTTGCCGGAAACTGTGCGACCTGAATATCTTGATGTAAAAAAAACCACCATTGATGATTACAATAGTGCTGTAGACAATATGATAGTTGCGTCGTCAAAACATCATATTCAAGCAGAAAAAGAAGCAACAGAAGCGGCGGTGAAGTATTTTAATAGTGAGATAGAGAAACTTCAAAAATTAAATTTAGACAATGCTGAAAATCAGGAACTTATAACTGGTTTCTCAAGGCATATTAATGCAAATAATGATTATGTCAATGACTTGGAACATCAGTTGAAAGAACTTGATTTAATCGAGCGCGGAAAAGATGATGGTACACTCATTCAAAAATACAAGAGTGAAAGTGTTGCATTAAAGGAATTGAATCCTACGCATATAGACATTGCGGTGGGTGCCAACAATGAAAAAGGGTTTGTGAACGTAACAAAGTTATCTGATAATACATATGCCGTCAAGACTGTTGATGGTAACACACTGTATAAATCCGATGTTCAATTTTCGGATAGATATGTTGAGTTAGAGGAAGCAAATATATCAAAAAAACATTTAGAAAAGTTTCTCGGTTCAGACATAATAAAAACAGACGACGCAAAATCCTCTTCAACCATTGAGTCGAAGGAAGATGATATCGATGGCGTTTCGGAAGTAGAATTAAGTCTTCCACAAAAAGTTAATGAACAAGTTTTAAAAACTCTTCAAAGTAGTGACATCTCGAAAGGTGAAGCACGTATCCCGGTTGAAAACGTTATTAATCTTGTGAAATATCGAACTGAAATCATTTCTGAAAAATATAGGTTAAAACCCGAAAATTTGTATGATGCTAATCTAGAAACTGTGTCAAGTAAAGACGGCATAATGATTACGGAAAATGTCAAAATGCAATATGCCGATGCACTTGTACAGTCTATAAGACCGAACACAAATCTGTATTTGGAACTTACAGAAATTAGCGACGATGTAGGACAGTTCATATACGATACATACAAGCAAGGTGCAAAAGTTCAAATTTCCCCCAAAATTGACAATCTAATAAAAAGGTATGAGGACATATTGGGGGACGTGTCGAAAACCGCTGTCGATATGCATCGAATTATATACGGAGATGTGTCAAATAATGTCGAGGGTGCAAATTCGACAAAATTTGTTTTGACAGGTGAAGGTACTGTACCTAAAATGAGGGTAGAACCGAGCCAAAAGGACGTAGATGACGTTGTTTCTGCCATAAACGACACGCTTAAACAAAATTCGCTGCAAAGCCTTAGCGGTTATATGAAAAAAGGCGGAAATATGTCGGATTTTGACGAACTTGGACGATTGTTAATAAATGGTTATTTGGAAAGCGGCAATATTGGAGATATCGGTAAATACTTGCAAGATGGTGGACTAACAGTAATAAATGCCATAAAAAGAGTTGGAGGAAATGATTATGAATCTGAGAGAATTGCTCAAGGACGAGCCTTTCGTGACACTTCCGATGTGGAACGGGCAGTTAGCGAGCGTGCCCAAGAACATAGCGAAGGAATTTCAAGAGAGACAGGAGATGCTCAAGGCCCAGTACCGGAAGGAACAATCCGAAAACAGATAGATGATATAGTCTACAATGAGGTGCAAAGGGAATTCTATACAAAGGGTATGGTAGCTCTTGAAAATTTGAATAAAGATAAATATAGTGTAGATACTATATACTTCTCCGGTACTGCGATTGACAGTGTCGGTACAAGATTAAACGGATTTTATTTCGAGGGTGTGCTTTATCTGCAAATCGATTCTGCTCATTCATTAAAGAGTATAAGGGATCATGAAGTAACACATCATTTCGGAAAAAGTAAAGCATATGAAAACTTCCGTAAGGCAGTTAAAGCCAAAATGTCTGTTGAGAAATTCAATGAGTGGAAAGCTGAGGTTCGCCTTGCATACAGAGATTTGGTTACAGATTATCTTGCAAAAAAATTTAAAAAGTCCGGAAGGACACTTACCAATGAGCAACTGCAGGAACTTATGGACAATTATCTCGAAGAAGAAATGATGGCCAATCTCAATGCGGAAACCGTTAATTTTGCAAAAGAGTATGCAAAGGAAATTGCCGATTTCCGAAACGGAATTGAAATGACAACCGATAACTCTAACACGAAAGTTTCTTCTGAGAGTAAGGCAGAAAACAAACCTGGTGAGTATGTAAGGCAAATCGATGCAGGAGGAGATGTAAAGTATAGTTTCTCCGAAAGAGAAGAGGGAATGTTATACACCTTGGATGATCTAAAGGGGAATGCCGGTATTCTTTATAATAACGGGAAAACCATAAGAATTCCCGATACAGATATGGGTGTTTTGCTTCACACATATAAAACGGAAGAACACTATTCTAACAGAACAGAAGGAATAATTGATTGCATATCTTGTTCGGGAAGAGGAGACACAAAACATTATTTCTATGTGTTTTATAAGGGAGAAGACGGTCGTGTAGCACCTATATTTAGACTTGATTATTCATATTTGAACAACTACATTGATGAAGTAAGAAAAATATCGGAAGAATTGGGGTATGACAGAAATGAATTTGTCAATGGAAATGAAAGAATTCGTGGTCAGTTTACTAAAGTTAAGAGTGTCGGAGGAAACGGTAGCTTTGATGCTGATGCTTCTACCAGAGGAAGAACAGAAACGGAAACTAGCTCGCTATCTAACGACCTTCGAGGAAGAAGTAGTGGAGAAGTACGAGACCAATCCCAATATAGTGAACGAGATAGTTTTGGATTATCTGATGAACAACATAAAAGGAACGGGGATAGGGATTCCAACGGAAGATTAAGCAAATTACCTGATAGTGAAAATGCATCGGATAAGGTTGATAATAGTGATGTTCCTCGCCGTAGCATAGTTGGTATAAAATCACTTACGGCAGACAAGGAAGCATACAATAAGGCTGTCGAAATGGATAAACAAGGCTATGACATTGAGGAACTATGGAAAGAAACCGGATGGTCTAAAGGCGTAGACGGGCATTTCAAGACCGAACTTGATGATAGTAAATATGAATTTACGATGCCCTCTACCGCAAAAGAAAATCTGTATGTAAAAGACTTCGTAAAGCATGACGAACTTTTTGCGGCATATCCACAAATAAAAGATATTCCTGTTTTATATGATGAAAATATGGATGACGATGGCGAAGCATCGTATTTGCCAAATATAGGAGAACATATAGCTGGTGTGGGTGACCTTGGTATTATACGCATAAATCCTCAAAAGAGTATATATGAATTGAAAAAAAGCATGCTTCATGAATTACAACATGTTATTCAATTTATAGAGGGATTTGAACAAGGTGCATCAGAAAGTTATTGGCGCCAAAGAATAAAAGAGGGTTATGACATTGGTAATATCGATGACTATCTTCAGTTAAATGTTTCCCCGGCACATCAGCTATACGAAGATACCGCGGGAGAAAGAGAAGCTCGCGATGTAGTAGACAGAATGAATTTTACACTTGAACAAAGAAAAAATACTTTTCCTTATTCCATGGACGATTCTGAGGGAGTTGTTTTTGCAGATGGTTCATCTGTGGCGGCATTTAAAAAGGAAACAAAACAGAACGGTGTTATGTGGACTATACAGCAAGGCATACTTGACAAAAAAGAGGTTGCTGCGTTTTATTCAAAGGTGTCGGAACTTAGGAATAATAAGTATCGTACATTTAGACAAAGCTCAGATGGTGACTATATCTTTTCTGTTGACAATAAGCTAATATATTCAGATGCAGATTATGAATATCCGAAAATTAAGACAGTCATAACATTTGAGACAGATGATGAAAATTTGATCGATTATGCAAGGGAGTGTTTCTATGAAGGAGAAACTTACGGACGAAGGATTGAAGATACTAAAAAGATTGCTGAAATTATGCTCGGAGAAGGAACTATCAAGCGAGCAAATTATAATCCTAATGGAACCGATGAAAGAGTGTCAAACTATAGCAGAGAAAGTGAAAGTGGCACAACGGCTGATAGCAGAAGTGGAGAAGATGTAAGGCGTTCCATTTCCACCGACACTCAAGATCGCATTGAGAAGATAGCCAAAGAAGAAGTATTCCACGAAGAGCTTACAGAACTTGCGAGGAAGAACAAGCAGGAATTTATATCCCGTATTCGTCATAATGAGCAACTCCAAAAGAGACTTGATAATGCTCAAAGGCAGATGCGCCTTACAAAAGTGCCCTTGGCAGACAGGGCAAAGGTAGAAAAGTTCATAAAGAGCATTGTTACCAATATGCATTCTGTAATAAATCCTAGGGATATTCACGCAGAAGTGCTGAGTATATACGACGAGTATATTGCTGCAGTTAAAAAAGCAGGCAATGTTCCTGAAAGTGTACAGAGTGCTACCGACAATATGGTTAAGCGGTTTACCGATGTGGCAGCAGATATTATTGATAATGCGCAGGATGTTGCAGTAGACGAGGATTTTGCAAGGCTCAAAGGGTGGTTAAAGAACACGGATATCAAATTTCCGGATGACGCAAAGGCGGAGGCACATTTTGCAGAATTCCGTAAAAAGCATTTTGGCTCAATTAGTCTTACTAACGACGGACTGCCTATTGACATGGCATATAATGAGTTATGCGAAGTATTCCCATATATCTTCAACAAATCTGTTACTGCACCTGCAGACCAGTTAAATGCTATTGCAGATGCTTTGCAGGCATTAAAGCCGGAAACATATAACCCGCATGCAGAATACATAGAGGATGCTATTGAGCATGTTGTCAGTCTCTTTGTATTGGAAGCAGATGGTATATCCGTAACCAAAGACACACGCGCAGACAGGCTTGTAAAAAAAGCAGAGAGCCAAAAAGCGACGGCCCTTGAAAAGCAAAAAGAAGCTTTCAAAAGACAGTATGATAGGCACAAAGAAAAATCGGATGAGCAGATAAATAAGCTTAAGGAACAGCTTAAGGCTCATAGCTATACTCAGTACTGGGAACGCAGATTATCTTCCGAAGAAAAATCCGCAGCAATCAAAACCGTACGCCAAAGACAAAAGATTTCTATGGCAAAGGCACATATCCGCAAAATGGTATCTGAACTAAAACACGGTCTTGATACCACAGAAAAAAGCGGTGGTATTCCCAAGGAGCTTGTCAAGGCAATAGCTGAGGTGTGTTCTGTAATTGATTTCCATACCGACCGTACCACACCAGAGGGCGATGTAACAAAGGCAAGTCTTAAACTGGATGCTCTGCAGGTACAGTATGACAACCTTAAAAACAATACTGATTACGACATTCAGAGCGAGTGGCACGAGGAAATAAGCGAATACATAAGACAACTGAATGATACTGTGCGCAATAAATGCGTTGTTGACTTAAATCTTATGGAACTGTCTGCTTTGGAAGATATACTTGTGCAGATACGCCATACCATATCCAATGCCAAAAAACAGATTGGTATAGATTCTGCTTTGGAAAACAGAGAGATAGGCATGAAGATATGTGAAGACTTAAATGGCAAGGAGGATTTCATTGCTCCTACCAAAAAGATGCTTGTCAAAAGACTTGGCACAAATGTCTTTGCAGCAAACACTCTTAGTCCCATGCGTGTTGCGGAAATGATTTCCGGATATAACAGAGATGGAGAATTCTATAAGCTTTTCCGTCAGCTCAACGATGGCGTCCACAAAGGGGATATGTTTAAAATGGATGCCACAAAGCCATTTAATGTGCTTATGGAAGGCCCTGGAAACCAAGCGCTTATGTATGATTTCCTTATACAGTTGCACGATACAGGAATTAAAGATACAAAGGGAAATATTGTAATGTTATCCAAAAACATGATATGCGAGGTTATAATGCTCTGGGAGCGTAAGCAGGGAAGAGAGCACCTTGGGACTGGGGGCATGACAATCCCGAATATCAAGTTATTTAATACCGGCAAAACACAGGAAGCCTATACCGAGGGTGCTGTGAGGACCGTGGCAATTACAGAACGGGACATAACAAGACTTCGTTCAATGCTCGACTCTTATGACAAAGCCTGGATAGAAGAAGCAAGAATATTGTTTAACGAAAAATCACAAAAGGCAATTAACGAGACTTCACTTCAGTTGGTCGGAAGAACAATTGCTAATGCGAAGAACTATATACCCATACATACTGACACGAAATTTGTACGCACAGATATAGAAGGACTCAAGGTTGATGCAACTTTGGAAGGTGCAGGTTCTCTTAAAGCGGTGGTAGAAAACGCGAAGCAGCCTATACTTATAACAGGAATATCCTATTCAACGAGTGAACACATAGATTTTGTGGCGAAATACCACGGACTTGCAATTCCCATAAGAAACTTCAACAAAGTTTACAATGTGACGTTTGCTGATGAAAACGATACCACGCAGAGCGTGAAGGACACAATCGGTCACAAGTGGGGTGCCAAGATACAAAAGGGAGTTATAGAACAGACATTAAAGGATTTGCAGACTACCAGAAACAGAGAGAGGGATGTATTCAACAAGGTAATGGGTACCATACAGAGTAATTGGGTAGGGGCTACTTTGAATTCTAATCCTTCTGTAGCACTTAAACAGCTTACATCTTATGTTACTGCAAGTTCTGTGCTCGGAAGTACGCCTCTTGTAAAGGCTCTGCCGTATTTTTCAAATACAAAAGCTACTGTAGAAGAGATAGATCGTTACACGGGGATACACTTTAAACGAAGATTGGGATATTCTACCCAGGAACTTGGAGACCGTGCAAACCGAAAAACAGGACAAGGACTTGCAAATAAGGCTCGTAAGGCAATGAGCCAATCTCAAATAACAGCGTGGGTTAATCATCTTCCGAAGGGCTTTTTCCCGACTAACTGGATGCAGTCTGTAGATTGTAGGGTGGCAGCTGTTTTGTGGGAGGCTTCCAAGTATTATGTAAGCGACACTCTTGGTATTGCAAAGGAAAGTGAAAATTACTGGAAAGAGGTAACGCGGATTTATGAGTGCACCATAGAAGAGACACAGTCAAATTATGACATACTTCATAAACCGGAAGTGTTAAAGAGTACAAGCGAGATGACAAGGCTCATATCAATGTTCCAAAATGATGCCCTACAGGGTTCGGGACTTTTGTGGACGGCGTTTAATGATTGGAATACAAAGCATCACAGCTACAAGTCGGACTCCACCGCCGAAAACAAAAAAGACTTGGAAATGGCTCAAGAACGCTTCAAAAAAGTTGCTTTTGCACAGATTTCCTCCGCTCTTACTCTCGCAACACTAACACTTGTTGCAAGGGCGCTTCTCCGAAAAGTCAAGCCATATAAAGATGAGGAAAAGAACGAAGTTAATGCTGGCAGTATATCCAAGCAGGTGGGAATGGATACTCTTGAAAATCTTTTTACTAACGCTATTCCAGTGCTCGGTAATTTGCTTGTTTCAGCAAAAGATACATTCGTATACGGCTATGACTTTGCATCGGTACCCACTTTTGACACTGTGCAGAATTTGATTGATTCGATATCCGGTGTGTACGATGTTATTGACAAGTGGGATATAACCGCAGGTGAAGATAAATGGAACAAGGTCCGCGGGGCTCTTAATGAACTTGCTATAAGTGCGGCAACCTCATTTGGTATACCAGCACAGAATGTAATTAATATGTTTAATGGCGTAAAAGGATATGTCGGAGATATTAAAGAGGGAGATTTCTTCCATGATATAAACGAGATTATTGCCACGAATCGCAGGGTGTTCTCTTATGCCGATCTTGCTTCGGCCGTTGCAACAGGTGACCGTAAGAAAGAACAGAAAATTCTGGAGTACTACAAAAACATTGGTGTAGAGGTGCAAAAGAGTTCCCTTACGACACAACTTAAGCCTGCATATGTTAAGTGTTTTGTAGATGAGCCGGAAAAGGCCTATGCTATCCGAAAATCGCTGGTCCTCAGGTACGATTATAGTGATGATGTGTTCGATGAATGGATTTATGATGATTATGTGAATGCGCTATTGTCAGATAAAGAAGAATATGCTGCAGAGTTGGAAAACGCCACAAAACACCATGGAATTTCCTTAAAGTACGAAGATATCCGTTCATCTCTTGGTAAAGCCTACCGTGATGTATATGCAAACAATCCCGAAGAAGCAACGAAAGTTCGAAATTTACTGTCTAAAAAGTATTGCAATGCAGATTTTGATAAATGGGAATCTGATGTTAATATTAAAAAGAGCAAAGATGCGGCGAAAAGTGAAACGGACAAAGAGAAATATGAATAACAAAAATCGGCAGGTACTGAACCTGCCGATTTTGCTATTATGGATATTATATATGTTTACAACAACGGTTACTTTATTTTCGTCGTCTTGTCTGCTGTTTGATGAGTTTTACTTGCTCCGGTGTTAATGAAAGTAGTTTGTCATAAATAAGTGATTCTACGTAAGATGCAGGTTGCGATTTTCCACTTTCCCAATCTTCTAGTGTTCGAAGTGGCATTCCAATGTAATACGCAACATTTGCTTGTGATAGTCCAAGTTTAATTCGCAACTCTCTAATGATTGTAGACATGGTTAGTTTCCTTTCGCTGATATCTATGTCATATTTTAATAGAAAATGGCGAATTTTGTCAATAGGAGTATATTAGGAGATTGTATGAAATTTGCGGTTTGCAGAAGTGGTCTTATAAATATAATTTTGAAACGAAATTGTTCGCGGAAAATATTTGGGTGTCAAAATAGTGTCAATTCTTCTTGGAACATCATAAATGCTGATAAAACACTTGTCTCTTAATCAGGGTGTCCCGGGTTCGAGTCCCTGATGGTGCACCACTTTTTTAAGTTATCGGGCGATGGCGCTTAAATGTGGCCCGTTGGTCAAGTGGCCTAAGACTCCGGCCTCTCACGCCGGCAACACGAGTTCGAATC
>JAZNJU010000007.1:0-16969 GCA_045578205.1 Clostridia bacterium
CCATCTTCATTTCTTCCTTGGTGTAGCCGTTGGGAAGAAATACATCTATGTGAGGAAGACAGTTGTTTGCAATGGGATGAGGGAACTTCTTGGGCTCTTCTCCCTTTAAGCCGTTTTCAAGATCCTGCCATCCCGCAAGACCTGCACCGGAAACTGCCTGATAGGTAGAATATACAATTCTCTTGATTTTGTACTTGTCGTGAAGAGGTTTTAATGCAACCATAGCCTGAATTGTGGAGCAGTTGGGGTTTGCAATTATACCCTTGTGCTTAAGAATGTCGTCGGGGTTAACTTCGGGAACAACGAGAGGAACCTCCGGATCCATTCTCCATGCGCTGGAGTTATCGATAACCACAACACCCTTGGATGCTGCTATGGGAGCAAACTTTTCGCTTGTTGAACCGCCTGCAGAGAAAAGGGCTATGTCGATATCTTTGTCAAAAGAGTTCTCGGTGAGTTCTTCTATAACATACTCCTTACCCATAAACTCTACCTTGCTTCCTGCAGAACGTTTGGAAGCCATGAGATAATAATTTTCAACAGGGAGGTTTAATTCTTCCAATACCTTGAGGAAGGTTCTTCCTACCATGCCGGTAGCACCTACTACCGCGATGTTGTACTTTTTCATCATATATCAATCCTTTCAATGCGCTATAAGCGCTAAAAATTACATCAAAAAAGCCGGCACAAGAGCCGACTGCACACATACATTGGGTACAGATAGCCCTCCGCAAATGCTATAGTACAAAAAACCAGAAGCCCTCCGCAATACAGCACACTATATGCGACAGTCACAACGCTCTTAACGTTGGAACCAGCAGTTTTGTATTCAGGTACAAAACAACTTCGGCACTTTTCCCTTTTCTGACGGTGTGCGGGTCCTGAACCCCTGAACCGCAGTACTTATAAAAAGTGCACCTCTATCTATCACAGATAAGTATAGCACTTTTATTTCGTCAAGTCAATGGTTTATATGCAAAAAATCCCTAAATTACGATTTGGTTAAAATTCTTGACTGGAAGCGGTGTATAATATTATAATGTAGATTGTAATTTAATGAAGCAAAGGAGGTTTTTTCTTGAAAAAACTTTTGTACATAATTCTGTTTACAATACTGTGTTTATCCTATACATTATGCGCCCGAGCAGATGGATATGACAAAATAAAGGTAGGTCTCTTCTATGGAAACACCGCCAAAAGTTCGGTAAATCTATCCGTTTCAGGCGGTGTGAGTTACGGCTATCTTAACGGCAACACTCACGTTGAAGAGGGCATTTTGTACGGGACGGATTTCACCGTGTCCGTCCACTCCGCTTCATCGCTTGTTATAAACGATGTTCAGATTGTGGATGTTTCGGCAGGAAACCTGAGTATTATACCCCTTGAAGGGAACATAAAAATAGACGGCACCGAGTACCGCGGAGGCGCGCTTTTTGCCTGCGAATCGGAAAGTAAGATGTGTGTTATGAACATCTTAAATACAGAGGAATACCTCTACGGTGTAATAGGCGGTGAAATGCCCTCCTCCTGGAACACAGAGGCCCTCAAAGCACAGGCAATATGTGCAAGAGGTTTTGCCGTTTCCAACTACAACAAACACGCCTCTCTCGGCTTTAACGTGTGCAGTACCACAAACTGTCAGGTCTACAAGGGTGTGTCTGCAGAAACAAATTCTGTTAGAGATGCCGTTGACTCAACATACGGACAGATACTCACCTACGACGGCAAAGTTGCTCAGTCGCTTTTCTACTCCTCGAGCGGAGGACACACAGCAAATTCAGAAAATGTGTGGGGAAGTTCCATCCCCTACTTAAAAGGTGTGGAAGACCCCTACGAAAGTGAAAATTCACCCAGGCACTCCTGGTCTGCCACCCTCTCCAACGAAGAAATCGCAGAGTGTTTTGCCGAGGTCGGTCCCGACATCGGAGTTCTTAAGAGTCTTTCAGCAAAAACCGATGAAACCGGAAGAACATATGAACTTACTGCAGTGGGTACTCTTGATACATACACACTCAAAAGACAGATCACATACACTCCTTTCTATTCAAAGGGAGTTCTCAGCCAGAAATATACCATTTCTCCCGTACTTGAGGGCGCAATGACTGTCTATGCGATGGACAAGAGCAAATCCAAAAGTAAAACAAATTCTCACTATGCAGTGGATTCCAAAGGCAAAACGACCACTCTTAACGGAGAGTTTTCGATGATATCAGGCACGGGCACAGCAACCTACACTCCCGGAGTTGTAACCGGCTACACTTTCAGCGGCGGCGGTTGGGGGCACGGCGTCGGTATGAGCCAATACGGTGCAAAAGGTATGGCAGATGCAGGCTTTGGCTATGCCGAAATCCTCGCCCACTACTACCCGGGCACAGAACTTACAAAACTATACGAAGAGGCACAAAATGAAAACCAGTGATTTTTACTACGACTTACCGAAAGAACTTATTGCCCAGACACCGCTTGAGGACCGTTCCTCATCCCGGCTTCTGTGTGTGGATAAAAACACGGGAGAGGTGACACACGGTGTTTTCAGGGACATAACACAATATATAAACCCGGGGGACTGCCTTGTTGTAAACGACACAAGGGTAATCCCTGCAAGACTTTTCGGTGTTAAGAAAGAGACAGGAGGAAAGATTGAGTTTCTCCTTCTTACCCGCAAAGAGCAGGACGTGTGGGAAGTAATATTAAAGCCCGGAAAGAAAGCAAAACCGGGTGCCGAATTTGTGTTTGGCGACGGACTGCTTACTGCAGAAATTCTGGATGTGGTAAACGACGGAAACCGTCTTGTGCGTTTTCACTATGACGGTCTTTTTGAAAATGTTCTGGACAAACTGGGCGAAATGCCTCTGCCTCCGTACATTACAGAGCATCTGGAAGATAAAGAAAGGTATCAGACGGTATATTCAAAGCACTCGGGAAGTGCGGCAGCACCCACTGCAGGGCTTCACTTTACCCCGGAACTTATGCAAAACCTTAAGCAAAAGGGCGTAAAATTTGCCTATGTTACCCTCCATGTGGGTCTTGGAACATTTCGCCCAGTAAAGGTGGACGATGTGGAAAACCACAAAATGCACTCGGAATTTTTTGTGATAAACAAAGAAAATGCAGATATAATAAACGAAACGAAAAAAACGGGTGGCAAGGTTATTTCCGTGGGTACAACTTCAACAAGAGTGCTCGAAACCGTGGCGGACGAAAAAGGCTTTGTGCGCGAAGCAAGCGGTTGGACAGATATATTTTTGTATCCCCCATACAAGTTCAGATGTCCCGACTGTCTCATAACAAACTTTCACCTGCCCGAATCAACACTTCTCATGCTGGTGAGTGCTTTTTCTTCCAAGGAAATTATTATGAAAGCCTATGAAGAAGCAGTGAGGGAAAGATACAGATTTTTCAGTTTTGGAGACGCGATGTTTCTGAAGTGACGAAGTCGCTTCAGAAACGAGGAATAAGTAATAAGGAATAGGTAATAAGTAAGGTAGATTTTCGCCTTGGCGAAAATCTCATTATACGAGGTAATTATGTTTAAACTTTTAAAACAAGACGGTCTTGCAAGGCGAGGCGAATTTAACACAGTACACGGAACTGTTCAGACGCCTGTTTTTATGAATGTGGGAACCATAGGTGCCATTAAAGGTGCGGTTTCCTCCATGGATTTAAAGGAAATCGGCTGTCAGGTGGAACTTTCCAACACATACCATCTCCACGTGCGCCCCGGCGACAAAGTGGTAAAGGAAATGGGCGGTCTTCACAAGTTTATGAACTGGGACAGACCCATCCTTACCGACAGCGGAGGATTTCAGGTGTTTTCACTGGCGAAACTCCGCAAGATAAAGGAAGAGGGAGTGTATTTCAATTCCCATATAGACGGAAAAAAGATTTTTATGGGTCCTGAAGAAAGTATGCAGATACAATCCAACCTGGGCTCAACCATCGCCATGGCATTTGACGAATGCGTGGCACTTCCTGCTGAGTACAAGTATGCCAAGGCCTCCCACGAGAGGACAATCCGCTGGCTCTATCGATGCAAAGAAGAATTGGCAAGACTTAACGCTCTGCCCGACACGGTAAACCCAAAACAGATGCTCTTCGGCATAAATCAGGGTGCAACCTTTGATGACCTCAGAACAGAAAACATGAAAGAAATTGCAAAATTGGATCTGGACGGCTATGCCATAGGCGGACTTGCCGTGGGCGAAACCACGGAGGAAATGTACCACATACTGGACGTTACCCTGCCCTATGCACCCAAAGACAAGCCAAGATATCTCATGGGTGTGGGCACTCCGCAAAATATCCTGGAAGCGGTGGACCGAGGTGTTGATTTCTTCGACTGCGTGATGCCGAGCCGAAATGCAAGGCACTGCAATTTGTTTACAGAATTTGGCTATATGAACCTTAAAAACGAAAAGTTTGAAAAAGACCCTCTCCCCATAGAACCGGGATGTAACTGTCCTGCCTGCAAGAATTATTCAAGGTCATACATCCGTCATCTTTTCAAGGCAAAGGAAATGCTGGCAATGCGTCTTTGTGTTCTCCATAACCTCCATTTCTACAACAGGCTTATGGAAAATATACGAAGTGCCATCGAAGAAGGCAGATACAAAGAGTTCAAAAAAGAGAAACTTGAAGCCTACTCAAAAAGAGTGTGAATAATCGGTAAACTTGTGCATATTTTTCTTGATTTTTACCAATATTTAGGTTATAATAAATTAGTAAATATTTAACCATCAGGAGGTAACAGAAATGGGTGGACAAACAGCAGCAGGAGGAGCAGGAATTTTAGGAATGTTTCTTCCTCTCATAATCCTTTTTGCAATTATGTATTTCATGATGATAAGACCCCAGAAAAAACGTGAAAAACTCACCAAATTAATGCTGGACGGTCTTACAGTGGGTGACAAAATCCTCACAATAGGCGGTATTATAGGAAAAATCGTTTCCATTAAGGACGATACCATCTGCATATCCACAGGCAAAGCAGGTGAACTTTCCACAGTAACATTCAAGCGTACCGCAGTTTCAGAAGTGCTCAAAGCCGCTCCCGAAACAAACAGCCAGTACGATGATGACAAGTACGCCATCCCCACCGAGGAAAAGAAAGAAGACAAACAGTAATGGTATATTAATCTTCGCCTCCGAATATTCTTGTAATAATCGGAGGTGGATTTATGATTAAACAGAGTGAAAAACAGGTTACTGCGAGTATGTACTCACCGATAAAAAGCATTGTGTCGGCGCTGAAAGCAACTTTTGCTTCCTACATACTTCTCATAATTTGTTTTCTCGTACTTGCACTCGTTTACACCTATACCCCCATGCCCCACAAATACTTAACACCGGGCATAAACATAATCTGCACCATCGCTCTCTTTTTTGCAGGATTTCTATCCTCCAGAAAAACCGGTGTCATGGGATACCTTCACGGAGCAATTGCCGGTTTTATGTTCACATCTGTACGAATACTTCTGTCACTTGCAGTTTTTGACGGATATGTGTATTCCGACAGTGTAGCAAAAATTATGCTCTGGGGTGTTCTGATTTCAGCGTTGGGCGGTATATTCGGAGTTAATTTTGGAAAAAACACTAAAAGAAAGAGAAAATAACAAATGTCAAAGGGTATCAGAACCGCAAAGTCTGTTATAGCAATTACCCTGTGTATTCTCACTGTGCTTCTGTCTGTGTGCTCTCTTGTTCGCATTACGGATATTGAGCGTGAAAATACACAGTTTTTTGCTGTGAACTTTTCTTTGGAGTTTGCACCCGTGCAAAGAGAATCGTTTTCAAAACATGCAAATGAAAGAATAGTTTCCTGGATAAAAAAGCAGGAAATTGATTTTGAAAACATCTTTTTTCTTTCAGAGTTTTCGCTGTTCGGAGAATTTTTCGGGGACAAGCAGTCACCGTCAAAGTTTTTCGTAAAGACAGACTTATTTGACGATATCAAAAAAACAAACTTCTTTATGAGAATTTGATATATATTCAAGTATTTTAAAAACAAAACAAAAAGAAAGGATGAAAATGATGACATCTAAAAGCATCGGAAAATTTGCAATAGTAATTTTAATTATTGCGCTTTTGGCATATATTGCCGCATTCGGTCTTCAGATTGGTAACACGAAGATCTACAGAGTTCTCGACAAAGAACATGGTATAAGAAGAGGTATCGACCTTGCAGGCGGTTCGGAATTGGTTTTTGAAGCCGCAGAGGACAGCAAAAACGTTACTGAAGCCAACATTGAAGAAGCACGTCAGGTACTTCTTACAAGACTTGAAGCACAGGGCTACACAGAAGCAACCGTTATAAAGCACGGTGAAAAGAGAATCAAGGCTTCAATCCCCGGCGAAGACATCAAAAACGCTGAGGAACTGCTCGGAAAAACAGCAAAACTTACCTTTACCGACTACGAGGGCAATGTTATCCTTGAAGGTAAAGACGTTAAGGGTGCAAAGGGCGAATACGGTCGCAAGAGCGACGGTACAAACGACTACATCGTAACTCTCAATTTCACAAAAGAGGGCGCTGAAAAGTTTGCAGCAGAAACTCTCAGAGTAAGCCAGATTGCATCTCCCAACAACGTAATCAATATTCTCCTTGATGACACCATAATTTCTTCCCCCTCTGTATCAAAACAGATTACAGGCGAAGAATGTTTCATCGAAGGTGACTTTACAAGCGAACAGGTTAAGACACTTGCCAGCCAGATTCAGGGCGGTAAACTCCCCTTTGCACTTCGTCTGGCAGAATCCAGAACAATCGGTGCAACCCTGGGAAGAGACGCACTTGACAACTCCCTTACCGCTGCACTTATAGGTCTTATCCTTGTTATGCTCTTTATGATAATCGTGTACAGAATGTGCGGTTTTGTATCCTGCATCTCCCTTGTCGGATACGTATCCGTTGTATGTCTTATCCTCGGAGCACTCAGAATTAACCTCACACTCCCCGGTATTGCCGGTGTTATCCTGACAATCGGTACAGCCGTGGATGCCAACGTTATTATCTTCGAAAGAGTAAAAGAAGAACTTGCAAACGGCAAGACAATCCGCGCTTCTGTTGACGCAGGTTTCCACAGAGCGTTTACTGCAATTCTCGACTCCAACGTAACAACAGTTATCGCCGCTGCCGTTCTCTATGTATTCGGTACAGGCACAATCCAGAGTTTCGCAATAACACTCTTTATAGGTACCGTAGTAAGTATGTTCACAGCAATAATACTTACAAGATTCCTTCTCCGTCAACTTATGGGCTTCAACTTAAAGAACCCCAAACTCTACTGCGCATACAAGGAGGTACAGAAGAATGTTTAATATAGTAGCAAAAAAATGGACTTTTATAATAATCTCTTTGGTTATAATTGCAGCAGGTATCGTTTCCTACTTTGCATTCGGCGGTTTTAATACCGACATCGACTTTGCAGGCGGTACAGAAATCATAATCAACGGAATAAAGTATGATGAAAAAGCAATAACCAAGTCTTTGCAGGCTATTGAAGGTGTTAAGGTTTCCACCGTTCAGGAAATAGACGGCGGTGTGCTTGTTAAGACAAAATACTTAAAGGATAATCAGGTTACACAGATAAAAGATGTAATCCCCAAGGATTTCTCCGGTGCACAGGTTGCAAGTGTGGACAGCATAAGCGAAACTGTTGGTAAGGAACTCTGGAAGAGTGCCGCAACATCCATTGCTATTGCAGCACTTCTTATGCTCCTCTACATCACATTCAGATTTGAAGTTCTTTCCGGACTTAGTGCTGTTATCGCACTTATCCATGACCTTCTCATAATGATAAGTTTCTATGTGATATTCAGAGTGCCCGTAAACACCTCTTTCATTGCGGCTATCCTCACAATCCTCGGTTATTCTATCAATGCTACAATCGTTATCTTCGACAGAATAAGAGAAAATGCAAGATTTGCAAAGAAAGTACCCTTTGCCGAAACCGTAAACAAGAGTATCTGGCAGACAGTAAACCGTTCTATAAATACTTCTATTACAACACTGTTCACACTGGTTGTTCTCTACATCATCGGTGTTCAGTCCATTAAGGAATTTGCTCTTCCCCTTATCGTGGGTATAGTAGCAGGTACCTACTCCTCAGTATTTATCTCCGGTCCTGTATGGGCAACTTTAAAAGGCGAAAAGAACGCGTAAAGTTTATAAAGAGCAAAAAACGGCTTGTCGATTGAGACAAGTCGTTTTTTTGAAACAGAACCATAGAGATGTTTATAATTTTTGTTTTGCACAAGCAAAACTACATTAACTTATTCCCTATTCACTATTACTTACTACTTTCCAAAGAATCCGTACTCAAACATTTTTAAGGAATAGCGAAGAGTGAATAGGTAATAAGTAAAAAATCCGCACTCTTTCGAGTACGGATTTTTTGGTGCCGGTGGTCGGGGTCGAACCGACACGGTGTTGCCACCACGAGATTTTGAGTCTCGCACGTCTGCCAATTCCATCACACCGGCGAATAAATTACCTAATTATAATAACACATTTTACCTGCCAATGCAAGAGAAATTTTAAAAAATTTATTTTTGTATATCATTTATTATATGTTGTATGTGCGCAATCTTTTCATCACTAAGTCCCGTCACTTCAATATAGCGTCTTTCATCCAAACCCAAAAGAACATCGGTACTTATATTTAGTGTCTTTGAAATTTTAATTATCATTTCAACCGACGGCTGTATATTTCCGTTTTCCCAATTTGACACACTTTGTTTGGTAACACCAAGCCTGTCGGAAAGTTCTACTTGCGATAAACCCGTAGCAATCCGTAATTTTCTTAAATTTTCACCCAGCATATACATCACCTCAATAAAATTGTTACAATACTATAATATAGTAATGTTGTACTCAATGAGCGTGCCGCCAACCAAAAAGCCAAAATCAATGCTATGTTTTACAGCACTGATTTTGGCTTTACACTTTCAATAAGTTTTTATTCAGTATCCCAAAGCACACAGTTTAATTCCCGCACCAACAAGGAAAAACGCTCTCATAGACTCTATGAGGTAATCTCCTGCGTTTTCCAGTGCGAGATATTCATACACGCTCTTTACCCACACTTCAAAAAGTTTGATTACAAAGGCACGGAATTTTGTCTTTTCCGCATCGGTGGAAGTTTCGGCAAGTATGAATATGTTTTCCCACACGCTTCCGTCATAGAGTTCGTCGTAACGCAGAGCATCGAATTTCTTTATGTTGTCTGCCCAGGCACTTGCAAAAAGCATCCCTCCGCCAATGGCATTGGCGCAAAGTCCCAGATAGTATCCTGTGGTGTTTCCTTTGAACGTAGACTTGAATTCTTCATCCTTAAGCCAGTCCATAGCATACTTTCTGGCAGGAGCATCCAGTTCGGGAATCATTATAAGTTCGTTTTCTATATAATCCTCCTCTTTCGCTTTGTCGGCAAGGAGTTTTATTATCTCGTTTAAATATTCTTTACTTGTAAGCATAATTTCACCAGTCACACTATTACAGATGCTGCACACATCTTGTTTTCTATTTTAACCACTGTGCCTGTTTTTTCGTGTTCGCCGTCAACAGACCAGTCCATTTCGCTCTCAAATGTAAGAGAGACATTTTTTGCCTTTACAAATTCAAATACAGAATCGGAAAAATCCGAGTTGGCACTGCCGACTATAATCTTGCTTAAGTCATTCAGGTTCTTGGGGTTTTTCACAAGGACAATTTCAAACAGTCCGTCGTTCATCTTGACCAAGTCTTTTTTGAGTTTTACAATTCCGCCCACAGAAGTGGAATTTGTAATACTTCCGAAAATGTACTCACCCTCATACACTTTGCCGTCCGCTTCCACTCTGACATTGTACGGAGTAATCTTGGTAAGGTCTTTCATTCCCTCCAGGACATATGCAAGGTGTCCGAAAGTGTTTTTGAAACTCTGAGGTGTGTTGTAGGATGCTGCGGTAAATATTCCAAAAGAAGCAATGTAGGAAAAGTATCTTTCAGAGTTGAAACTTCCCACATCTATCTCCACTGCAGTTCCTTTCACAATCTGCTTTGCCGCTTTTTTTGGTTCCGGAGATATCCCGAAGGTAGAGCCGAAATCATTGGTACTTCCCGCAGGGATATACCCCACGGGAAGTTTCTTTCCTGATTTAAGGAGACCTGTAAAAACTTCGTTCAATGTACCGTCGCCGCCGCTTACTACAACAATATCCGTACATTCGGGCAGACCTGCCATAAGGTCTATGGCGTGGCCTCGGCTTTGTGTAGTCTGAATATTTACATTGTATCCCGCTTCGTTGAAAATCTGTATTACGTCAAGAAGCACCGGTTTAATCTTGAGTTTGCCGGAACAGGGATTTACGACAAAGTACATATTCTTCACGATTTGTCTCCTCCAATAAATATTTTACTGCTGTTTTGCACTAACCTTTTTTGCTACAACAAGTCCTGCAATGGTGAGAACTACAAGTATGGGGAATACTATAAACCAGTTTCTCATTGCCGAGAATCCTGTGATAAGATAGCCTACAAAGGATATAACCGCTACAAATACAGCATAAGGAATCTGGGTTGTAACGTGGTTTAAGTGGTTGCACTTTGCACCTGCAGAGGACATGATTGTAGTATCGGATATGGGTGAGCAGTGGTCACCGCAAACCGCACCTGCAAGGCAGGCAGACATACCGATAATAAGCAACTGGGAATTTGCAGGGAACATAACTGTAACGATGGGAATGAGTATTCCGAAAGTACCCCAAGATGTACCTGTTGCAAAAGCAAGAACACCTGCAACAAGGAATATAACTGCCGGCAGGAAGTTTGCAAGGCCTGCAGCAGAATCCTTCATAAGGATAGCCACATAAGCATCGAGACCCAGCAAATCTTTTGTTATGTTCTTAAGTGCTGATGCAAAAAGGAGAATGAGTATTGCAGGTACCATTGCATTGAACCCTGCAGGAATTCTTTCCATTGATTCTTTGAAAGAAACAACTTTTCTTAAAGCGTAGTAGATAATTGTTATAACAAGAGCAACTATGCCGCCCATGGGAAGACCTATGGTAGCATCTGTATCGCCGAATGCCTGTGCAAGAGTTAAACCGTCAGCCCAGTAACGACCTACATAAAGCAGCGAAAGTACACAGGAAATGATGAGAACAACAACGGGGAACACGAGGTCTATAACCTTACCCCTGGTGTTGGGGATATCATCGATATCGTTGTCTACTGTTTCTTCTTTTCCGAGAAGAGCAAGTTCATTCTGCTTTTTCATGGGACCGAAGTCGAATTTCATGAAAACAATTCCCAGAACAAATACAAATGTGAGAAGTGAATAGAAGTTATAGGGAATAGCACTTATAAACAGGCCCATTCCCTCACCCTCGGGCACATAGGTAGCAACTGCCGCTGCCCAGGAAGATATGGGCGCAATCATACATATAGGTGCTGCCGTAGCATCTATGAGGTAACTTAACTTTGCTCTTGAAATCTTGTGGCTGTCTGTAACAGGACGCATAACACCGCCAACTGTCAGGCAGTTGAAATAGTCATCTATGAATATGAGTACACCGAGCACAAATGTTGCAAGTTGTGCGCCAACCTTACTCTTTATGTGGGTTTTTGCCCATGCACCAAAAGCCGCGCTTCCGCCTGCTTTGTTGATAAGAGCAACCATTACACCAAGAACAATGAGGAATATAAATATGCCTGCATTTGCTGAAAAAGCAGCAATAAGACCGGGATTCACAACCGTATCCAATGAACTTACAACATTGAAGTTTGCAGAGAAAAGTGCCGCCAAAACAATTCCTATAAAGAGGGAACTGTAAACTTCTTTTGTAATAAGTGCAAGAAGTATTGCAATAACAGGAGGTGCCACAGTGGCAACTGTGCCGTGGTATCTTGCAGTTGTTTCAACTTTTCCGGTGTGTCCGCAAGTTTCACAGTCAACATTTACGCCATTTTCTATGTTGTAACCAAAACCTTTACAATCTGCGCAACTTGTTGTTCCACCGTTTGAAACGGTGAGGGCGAGAACTATTACCGCAATCAGCATAAGAACTGCTACGCTGATTTTGATAACTTTGCTTTTGTTCATCTCGTAATCATCCTTTTCTTTGTTATTTTTTTGAATAAACATAAATTTATTCAGTTTTTTAAATGCCGTGTGAACATTTATAGTTAATTTTACCATAACATTACATACAAGTCAAATAATAGTTGTATGTTTTTTCATTTCATTTGACAGAGCATTAAAATAATGATATAATTTATTATGATTTATTATGTTTTTTTGCTTTTGGAGGCACCCATGTATATACTGAATAATCTCAAAATAAATACATCAAATCATCTGGAAATTGCAGGCTGCGATACAACCCTGCTTGCCAAGGAATACGGCACCCCCCTGTATGTAATGGATGAAGAGAGAATACGCACAAATATGCGTGCATACAAAAATGCTCTGGACACCTACTATAACGGAAACGGCAAAGCGTACTATGCAAGCAAGGCTCTTTCTGCCATGTATATGTATAGGATTGCTTCCGAAGAGGGTCTTGGCACAGATGTTGTGTCCGGCGGTGAACTGTACACCGCACTGAAAGCAGGTTTCAGACCCGAAGACATCTGTTTTCACGGAAACAACAAAAGTTTTGAAGAACTCACCATGGCTGTTGAAAACAACGTGGGCATAATTGCTGTGGACAGTGCCTACGAACTTGCCACATTAAATGACATTGCAAAATCCCACGGCAAAGTTGCAAACATAATATTCCGCATAAAACCCGGAGTGGAAGCACATACCCACGAATTTATAAGCACGGGACAGATAGACTCCAAATTCGGCTTTGCCATAGAAAACGGAGAGGCTGACGAAATTGCCCTTGCCGCTTCAAAACTCGGTAACATAAAAGTCGTTGGTATCCACTGTCACATAGGCTCGCAGATATTTGACCTTGAGCCTTTCAGGTGTGCGGCAGAAATCATGATGAACTTCTACCTGAAACTCAAAAGAAAATACTCCCTTCCGCTTACTGTTCTTGACCTTGGCGGAGGCTTTGGCATAAGTTACACAAAAGAGGACACGCCCTTGGAATATGCAAGTTACATTGAGGCTGTGTCGGAAGTTATAAAGGAAATATGTCAAAGAGAAAACGAACCTCTCCCCCACATACACATGGAGCCGGGACGCTCTATTGTGGGCGATGCAGGTATTACACTGTACAAAATTGGCAATATTAAAGATATACAGGGTGTAAGAAAGTACCTTTCCGTGGACGGAGGTATGGCAGACAACCCTCGATACATACTCTACGGAGCGCAGTATGACGGTGTGTTTGCAAACAGAGCAAAAGACATACCCGAAGAAACCGTGACCGTGTGCGGAAAATGCTGTGAGTCGGGAGATATCATAATGAAAGACGCATATCTTCCCAAGGCAAATGTGGGCGATATCCTTGCGGTAATGTCAACAGGTGCCTACAACTACTCCATGTCCAGCAACTACAACCGCATACCAAGACCGCCTGTGGTTATCGCCAAAGATGGCAAATCAAAAGTCATTGTAAAGAGAGAAACCTATGACGATATAATCCGAAATGATATTCTGTAACAGGAGATACTACCATGCAAAGAATTTTATCGTTACTGCTCAGCATACCCGGTCTGATTCTGGCACTTTCCATGCACGAATTTGCCCACGGCTATGCGGCGTACAAAATGGGCGACAACACTGCCAAATATCAGGGAAGACTTTCCCTTAACCCCTTGCACCATCTGGATCCCATAGGAACGCTGTGCCTATTTTTGTTTCAGTTCGGATGGGCAAAACCCGTTCCGATTAACCCCTACAACTTTAAAAACAGGAAAGCAGGTATAATTGCAGTAAGCCTTGCAGGACCTCTTATGAACTTTTTCGTGGCACTTATATGCACTTTTATTTATTTTGCCATAGGGAAAGCCGGATGGTTTACAGACTTTTCTATTTTTATAATTTATATACTTGAACACTCCATAGCACTTAACATCGGTCTTATGTGCTTTAACCTCATACCCATACCGCCTCTTGACGGTTCGAAAGTTCTTTCGGAACTTTTGCCATACAGATACAGGGAAATATTCTACACTCTTGAAAGGTACTCATCGTTCATACTGATGATTGCTTTGTTCACAGGTGTACTTGACCCCGTACTTTCCACAATGCGTTACTTTGTGGGCAACGTTATATACAATATAGTAGGATTGGTATTTTAATGGAAGAACTGATTTTTAAAACAGAGGGTTTCGAGGGACCTTTAGACCTTCTGGAACACCTTATAAAAAAGAATAAACTGGACATATGCACTGTATCGCTTATTGAAATAACCGACCAGTACATTGAGCATATTAACAAGATGGAAGAAATGAACCTTGAGGTTTCTGCAGAATTTCTTGTGGTTGCATCCAATCTTCTTTACATCAAGTCCAAGGCACTCCTGCCCAAGCACGACGAGGAAGACGACAGCGAAGATATGGCGGCAAATCTTACAGAAGCCCTCAAAGAGCGCGCAAGGATGAAGATTATATCCGAAAGGCTCAGGACAATGCAGTTTGACGGAACATTCCGTTATTTCAAGGAAGAGGAAAAAATCGAAGCCAAAAAACAGGAAGTACACTTTGAAAGTCTCGATATATCCAAACTCTACGAAGCATTCCTTACTGTAATAGAAAAAACTCAGAGGCGCACCCCTCCCCCAAAATCCAACTTTACGGGTGTTGTGGGCAGAGAGAACGTGTCCGTGCGTGAAAAAGCAGGCTCCCTTATTAACCGTCTTAAGAAAAACAAGAAAGTGCGTTTTGAACAGGTGTTTGAGGAAGCCAGACACAAAAATGAAGTGGTGGCAATTTTCCTTGCAATACTTGAACTTATGAAACTCAACCAGATTTTTGCCTATGAGGAAGATGACAAAATTCTCATCCGTCTTGGCGACAACGCAGGTGAAAACACAGAGGAGATACTATCGAATATCGCAGGTGATATGAATGAATAGAAAACCAAAAGCCATACTGGAAGGAATTCTCTTTGCCACGGGAGAAGCAGTACCCGTAAAGAGACTTTCGGAAGTTATGGATATGACCGAAAAACAAATAGACACCCTTATGAGCGAAATGGCGGAAGAATACAACAATTCCGACCAGAGGGGAATACAACTTACCAGACTTGAAGACAGTTGGCAACTTTGCACCAAAAGAGATTACTACGACTACATACATAAACTCAAAGAGAAATCCCGCAGAGCGGCTCTTACAAACGCAGGTCTTGAGGTACTTTCGGTTGTGGCATACAACCAGCCTGTAACAAGGAGCGCCATTGAGTTTATACGCGGTGTAAATTCCGACGGTCCCTTAAACAACCTTGTGGCTTCGGGACTTGTGCGTGAAATGGGCAGACTTGATGCTCCCGGAAGACCCATTCTGTTTGGAACTACCGAGGAATTTTTGCGTTGTTTCAACCTTTCCTCACTTACGGAACTTCCCGAAGTGGATGCGCAATACTCCTATGAGGGTCTTGCAAGCGGACTTACCGGTGCCCCCATAAACACCGTGGAAGTGGATGAAAACCAGATTACACTTGACTTTGAAGAAAATACCGAAGATATCCAAAACGAGGAGTAAAAATCAATGGTATATTTACTAATTGCCTTGTCAGCAATTTTAATTCTGATTTTGGCTTTACTTTTTTCAAAGATAAAGATTTTTTTTGAATATAAAAAAATGCCGGGTGAGAAAATATATACAGATTTGCAGATTTCTGTGAGTTTCATAAAGTTAAATCTCAAACCCAAGGTTAAAAAAGCCAAACATGAAAAAGAAAAGTCCGATGAGGGTATTATACAAAAAATCAAAACTTTCAAAAAGACTTTTGTTATCGCAAGAAAAGTATATTCCAAAAACCGTTGGCACATACGAAAGAGCCTCAAGGTGGAAAACATCGATTTTCACATCAAATTCGGTTTAAACGATGCGGCATCAACGGGAATTGCAACAGGTGCCGTCTGGTCGCTTCTCTACAGCATTACGGCATTTGTCGCACAGGTGGGTTCGCTCAAAAAACACTATTTTGAGGTGGTTCCCGTCTACACTGAGCCCGGCCTCATAGTTCAGGGCAGTTTCCGGCTTTCCATACGGGTGATAAGTGCAATTTCCATTGCAGCGAGATTGTATTTAACATATAAAAAAGTAGTTAAACATGTGCTTAAAGAAGAATAAATAATTTGAAAAGGCGGCGATATTATGGAAAAACATCCCATTGAAGGATTAATGAGCGAGGCTATGGACCACATCAAGCAGATGGTGGACGTAAACACCATAGTGGGAACTCCGGTTACTACACCCGACGGCACCACAATTATCCCTATTTCCAAAGTTGCTTTCGGCTTTGGTGCAGGCGGAAGCGAATTTGCAACTCCCCCCAATTCCAAACCCGAGGGACAAGCACTCTTCGGCGGAGGTTCAGGCGGCGGTGTAAGCATAAGCCCCGTGGCATTTCTTGTGGCAAACAGCGAACAGATAAAACTGCTCCCTATTTCCACATCTCCCTCCACAACGGACAAACTCATCGACCTTGTACCCGAACTTGTTACCAAACTCAACAAAATCGCAAACGAGATAATAGACAAAAGAGCAGCAAAAAAAGAAGCGGAAGCAAAGGAAGTAGAACTTTTGTAAAAATAAGCCTCGTATTATGCGAGGCTTCGTAAAACAATTATTTTGAAAACGACTGTTTTCAAGAAACGGCGTGACTTCAGTCACGCCGTCAGCGTGTCGATAAAGTCGACACGCTGGCAGACAAACGAAAATGAACGCAGACGAGGAATCGCGAAACAGGCAGTACAAAGGTACGGCAATGAGCGATGACGAAGTAAGCAAAGTGTATAAAATCCTGTCTTTTGGCATTTGTGCCAAAAGCAACCTTAAATTAAAAGGGTTTGTAAAAAATCGTTT
>JAZNJU010000008.1:0-10554 GCA_045578205.1 Clostridia bacterium
ATCGGCGGATTGTTTGGCCTGTTTAAAAAATTGTGAAGAAGCACAGTGTATTTTCTGCTGTCAAGTGTTTTCAAAAAAGAAATAACTTTTTCTTTTTCGTCGGTACCGGAATTTTTTCCGTAATAAATACATACAGAAATAAAACCGTCTTTGCACAAAAGGGCAAGAGATTTATTTATGGCTTTGACTGTGGTATCTGCCGTTGTGTGTATGTTGTGGTCACCTCCCGGTAAATAACCAAGATTAAAAACAACCGCTTTGACCGGGACGGTGATGTAGTTATCCATAAGCGAGTGACATGACTGAATAAGTTTGAAATTTGTCAAATTTGCATCGGAGAGTTTGTTTTTGGTGTTGTCCAATGCGTCTTTTTGAATATCAAAAGCATAGACTAAACCTCTTTCGCCGACGGCACTGCAGAGTTTGATGGTATCATTTCCGTTTCCGGCTGTTGCATCAATTACTGTATCCCCCTCGACGATATAACGCGATATGTAGTATTCAGTAATGTCTTTTGGTTGAAACATATTAAGTTTCCTTTCCGAAAATTACATTTTGGTGCTTCTTTAAACCAAGGTAAAGAAGAATTCCGAGAAGTCCTGCCGATATCAATTCTCCTGCAAATATTCCCAGGCAAATAATGTAATATGCTTCTGTCAGACCGTAGACATTGGTGAGAATTACGGGAATGATTGCGGTGTTTGATAAAATCGGTCCCAAGGGAGCAAGCAGATAGGAGTTTTTCATCTTGAGTTTTCCGATATAATAAGTAATTACCGCACCAATCAGTGTGGCGAGACTTCCGAATACTATATCCCAAAGAGCGCATCCTGTAAGAATGTTTGATATTATGCACCCTGCAAAAAGCCCCCATATGGCTGACGGTGTAAAAAGTGGGAGAATTGTGAGTGCTTCACTTACTCTGACCTGAATAAGACCGTTTGCCATGCCAAATGATGCGGCCAGAAGTGTTAGGACAACATACATAGCGCCTATAAGAGCACCGTACACCATTTTCTTTGAATTGTGCTTCATAATTTTTTCCTCATCTTCTTACGTGGACTGGTATTCCGTGCTTATAAACAATATCAACTTCACCCTGAATGAGCGGATAAGCATACTCAATAAACTTGTCCGTAACATCGGATCCGTTGGAGGATATGAAATCGTCGGGAACTTTTTTCTCCAGATTTGCAATTTCAGAAATATCCATAGATACGATATCTATTTTGTAGTCTTCGCTACTGCATCTTTTGTAGCACATCATCTTTCCGCTTTCTCCGGAAAGAGCAGATTTTACGCCCATGGAACCTATGAGGAAAGATTCGGTTATATCCGTTTTTGATGAAATGTGAGATGCACATCTCTGGGGGGTGTTAAGTTCTATACTGCGCGCTTTGTATCCAAAACGTTCTTTTATGAGGGTTTCCAGCATTTTTCCGGCACCGCCCAGTTGTGAATGACCGAAAAGGTCATTGTTCATACTGCGCTTTTGTTCGGCGACATAACTTCCGTCTGCGTTTTTAATGCCTTCGGATACCGCCACGATAACGTTTTTCTTTTTCTCAACAAGTTTTTTTACATCTTCCAGGAATTTTTCTGTATCGAAAATCACTTCCGGAAGATAAATAAGATCGGGTGATTGTGTACCGGAAAGTCTGGCAAGTGAGGAAGATGCAGCAAGCCATCCTGCATTTCTTCCCATGATTTCTATTATGGTAACACTGTTTAAATCATAGCACATCGAATCTCGTGTAATTTCACTTACGGTTGTGGCTATGTATTTTGCGGCACTGCCGAATCCGGGACAGTGGTCTGTGCCCATAAGGTCATTGTCTATTGTTTTTGGTACACCGATGACATTTATGCCCTGTTTAGCACATACATCTTTTAACTTATACACAGTGTCCATAGAGTCATTTCCGCCTATGTAGCAAAAATATCCTATGTTGTTTTTCTTCAGTATTGCAGCGATGTTTTCTATGTCACTGCTTTCTTTGGAAATTTTGTATCTGCAGGAACCAAGATATGCAGACGGAGTTTGCATAAGAATGTCGATTTTTTCTTTGGTATCGAAAATTTCCGAGAGATTAAGAAAGTTCTCTTTGAGTACACCCTCTATACCGTTTACGGCGCCAAATACTGTGCCTATTGCATCGGAGTTGATACCCTCGGAGATTACTCCTGCAAGTGTGGCGTTTATTGCCGCTGTGGGACCTCCTGATTGACCTACGAGTAAATTCTTTTTCATTTGTTTTCCTCCATATATTTAATTGCCCAATCTCTGTCTATGGTAACCCAATCACCTTTTTGGACGGATATGTCTTTTAGTTCATTGTAACAGGATACATTTATCTTGTAATTTTCAAGCACCATTCCTCCGCATTCACGTTTTGTAAACATAAGGAAGTTATCGGCTATGTTTTCGAAAGTTATGTATTCAGCATCCAGTTGCATATCTCTGTAATCAGGAAATGTTTTAAGTTTCAGATACTCAATTTTGGCATCTGAAAGTCCTGATTTAAAAATACGCATTTTTTCAAAAGCATCGGGTGAAAATGTACATCTCCTGAACGACCAGTCCGCGGCGCCGGATATTATGTTTGCCAGTCTAAACGAACCTGCTTTTACGGGAAAATCATGGTACGTGGAGATAATTGCGAATTTATCTACATATGAATGTATGTACAAAGGCGTTTCGTATGTAAATTCATACATACAGTATGGGCAGGTGATTTTATTCAGTGTGCCGTCAGACGCGGCGGTAACCGTATTGTCCTTGCTGTCGGCATCTATTTCCGAATGTATAACGACATATGAAATAAAGTGTTCATAGCAATTTTCGCAGCAAATGTAACCATCAGGCACAATCAATGACATAGAAATCACCTCTTTTTTTTCATCATTTGTAAAGTTATGTTTAGTATAACAGAAAATTACAACATATTCAACAACATATTTAAAAATAGTATTGAAAAAACGCAATATATGGTATATAATATGTGTATGAATAACAAATACAAGGAGGACAATAGAATGTACAGCACACAAGAAATCAAAAAAGTTGATCCTGAGGTTGCTCTGGCTATTGAAGCAGAAGTTTCCAGACAGAGAAATAAAATTGAACTTATTGCCAGCGAAAATTTCGTCAGCAATGCAGTTATAGAAGCAATGGGAACACCTCTTACCAACAAATACGCAGAGGGTTACCCCGGCAAAAGATACTATGGCGGATGCGAAAATGTTGATGTTGTAGAAACCCTTGCTATCGAAAGAGCAAAAGAACTTTTTGGTGCGGAGCATGTCAACATACAGCCTCATTCCGGCGCCCAGGCGAACATGGCTGTTTTCTTTGCAGTGTTAAATCCCGGCGACACTGTACTTAGCATGAGCCTTGCTCACGGAGGACATCTCAGTCACGGAAGTCCTGTTAATATGAGCGGTAAATACTACAATATCGTTTCCTACGGTGTTGAAGAGGGTACCTCTGTTGTTGATTACGAAAAAATCAGAGAAATAGCACTTGATTGCAAACCCAAACTCATTGTAGCAGGTGCAAGTGCATACCCGAGAGTTCTGGATTTTAAAAAGTTTTCTGAAATAGCAAAGGAAGTCGGAGCATATCTTCTTGTAGATATTGCACATATTTCCGGTCTTGTTGCGGCAGGTCTCCATCCCAGTCCGGTTCCTTATGCTGATTTTGTAACCACTACTACGCACAAGACTTTGAGAGGTCCAAGAGGCGGTCTTATTATGTGCAAAGAAGAACACGCCAAAGCCATCGACAAGGCAATATTCCCCGGAATTCAGGGCGGACCTCTTATGCACATTATTGCCTCCAAGGCTGTGTGCCTCAAAGAAGCACTTTCCGATGAATTCAAACAGTATCAGAAAAACATAATAGACAATGCCGCAGCACTTAGCAAGGCACTTTTGGAAAACGGTCTTGATTTGGTTTCGGGCGGAACAGACAATCACCTTATGTTGCTCGATTTAAGAAGCATCGGTCTCACCGGTAAGGAAGCGGAAAAGAGACTTGATGAAGTGGGAATTACCTGTAACAAGAATGCTATTCCTTTTGATCCCGAAAAGCCTTTTGTTACAAGCGGTATCCGCATAGGAACACCTGCTGTAACATCACGCGGAATGAACACAGAGGACATGAAAGAAATTGCAGCCCTTATTGCTCTTACTCTTAAGGATTTTGAAAACAGCAAGGAAGAAGTAATAGACAGGGTTCACAAACTTTGTGCTAAATATCCTTTATATGAATAAAATGGGGGCAGTGATTTGAAGCCGCTTGCAGACTATATCAGACCAAAAAGTTTGGATGAAGTTGTGGGCCAGAGCCACATTTTGGGTAATGGAAAACCCCTTAGTAATATAATTTCATCCGGCGATATACCGAATATGATTTTCTACGGCCCATCAGGAACGGGAAAGACAACCGTGGCAAATATCTGCGCCTCTGTTACTTCAAAGAAACTTTTCAAACTCAATGCAACTACCGCATCACTAAAAGATATAAGAGAGGTTGCCGCTGCTACCGATGATATTGAGGGCAGAAGTTCCGGAGTGCTGTTGTATCTGGACGAAATACAGAATTTCAACAAAAAGCAGCAACAGTCACTTTTGGAGTACATAGAAAACGGTTCTATAACCCTTATTGCAAGTACAACCGAAAACCCGTATTTCTACATATATAATGCTATTCTTTCAAGATGTTCAGTTTTTGAGTTCAAGCCGGTTTTAGCGGAAGAAATATCAACTTCCATCAGAAGAGCAATCGGTATTGCCTGTGAAGTGTATAGCAGGAATATTATTGTATCCGACGAAGTTGTAATGCAAATAGCCCAAAGTGCATACGGTGACGTGCGAAAAGCAATTACCATTCTGGAAATGTGCATAAAATCCTCTATGAGTTTGCAGGGTGATGTTACAATAGATTCCGACACGGTTTCTGCTATAACACAAAAAAGCACTTTTTCATATGATAGAAATGGTGATAATCACTACGATGTTCTGAGTGCATTTCAGAAATCCATACGCGGTTCTGATGCGGACGCCGCCATACACTATCTGGCACGGCTTATTGAGGGCGGAGATTTAATTTCAATTTGCAGAAGACTTCTTGTAATAAGTGCCGAGGATATAGGGCTTGCATATCCAAACGCAATAGCGGTCACCAAGGCTTGCGTTGATTCTGCGATGCAACTCGGGTTCCCCGAAGCGAGAATTCCCTTGGCAGAAGCAGTAATTTTTCTTGCCGGTCTTCCAAAATCCAATTCTGCCATATGTGCTATTGACGATGCGCTGTCAGATGTGCGAAACGGACTTTCCGGTGAAATCCCGTCTCACATAAGGGACGGTCATTATGGCGGTGCTGAAAAATTGGGGAGAGCACAGGGATACAAATATCCACACAGTTATCCCAATTCCTATGTGCAGCAACAGTATCTTCCGGATAATCTTAAAGACAGAAAGTATTACAACCCCGGAAGTAATAAAATGGAAGATGCTACCAGGATGTATCTTGAAAAATTAAAATCCAAATGATTCAGTTAGAGGAGGTTATATTATGAGAAAAGATATTATCGAAAAAATTAAAATGGCAGTTAGTTCCGGTGCAAAAAAAGCAGTTAAATTTTCAAATGATGCCATTGATTACACAAAACTGAAACTGAAGATTGCAGAAATCAATTCAAAACTTGACGACAAATACGCGAAAATCGGTTTGGCGGTTTATGAGGGAAGCGACGATTCCGGTATTGAAACACTTTGTGACGAAATTAAGGAATTAAGAGAGGAACTTTGTGAGTACAAGGTAAAACTTTCTGAATATAAGAATCAGAAAGTTTGTCCCGGTTGTGATGCCGTATGTGAAACCGAAGATACATTTTGCAGAGTTTGCGGCGAAAAGTTCTGATTTAAATCACAATATATTGTGTCACAAAAGCAGCCACAACATATATTTTGTGTATATGTTGTGGCTTTTTTTATGGAAAAACGCCCCGAAAACTTTCAAATATATTTCGATTTAAATGTTACACAACTATTAAAAATATAAATATTTTAGTGAAAATTGTGCAGAATACAGGCGATTTCAGAAAAGAAATCACAATTAATTATTTAATGATTTTCCTGCAAAACTTTTTTAACAAATTTTTTTTAAAAAACCTCTTGATTTTTCCGATAGGTTGAATTATAATTAGATACGCAACACAAGATATGGACATTTTTAAAAATTTGACACACAATATATAGATTTGGAAGGGAGTAATGAAAATTGGTAAGCACAATCAGAAAAAGAGACGGCAGAATCGAAAATTTCGATAAGACCAAAATAGTAAATGCCATCTTAAAGGCTATGAATCATGAATTCGTAAACGATATCAGTTATGCCGAAAAAATTGCCGATTCTATCGGAAATCTTGAAAAGGATGTTATTGAGGTTGAGGAAATTCAAAACCTTGTTGAAATTGAACTTATGAAATCTCAGTACAAAAACGTTGCTAAGGCATACATTCTTTACAGAGATAAGAGAAACATAGCCAGAGGAAGAAAAACATATGATATGTATATGGGAATTGTTAATACAATTGCCAACGATATCACAAAAGAAAACGCCAATATGAATGCAGATACACCTGCAGGAATGATGATGAAATTCGCAAGCGAAAATTCAAAGGCTTTTGTTGGCGATATGCTTCTTTCACAGAATACAAAGGATTTTGTAAAGAGCAACTACATCCACATTCACGATGCTGACTATTATCCCACCAAGTCTCTCACTTGTCTTCAGCATCCTCTCGACAAAGTTCTTTCCGGCGGATTCAGAGCAGGCCACGGTTCTTCGCGTCCTGCAAAGAGAATCGAAACCGCCGCTATAATCGCTTGTATCTCTATGGAATCTATTCAGAACGAGATGCACGGCGGTCAGGCAATACCTGCTTTTGATTTCTACCTTGCACCTTATGTGCGCTCATCATTTATTGAAGAAATAGAAAAACTTGAGCAGTTGGAAGGCGTTAACCTCGATCACCTCAAAAACAAGGCATTCGATGATTTCATTTCCAGACCTCTTGACAGTCTTTCGGGTGATGACAGATATGCTCAGCACGCAATGAACCAGACTGTAAACAGAGTTCACCAGGCCATGGAATCCTTCATCCACAATATGAACACCATTCATAGCCGTGGCGGAAATCAGGTTGTATTTTCTTCTATTAACTACGGTACAGATACTTCTGCTGAGGGAAGATGTATTATAAGAGAACTTCTCAACTCTACCTACAGAGGTGTTGGCAACGGAGAAACTCCCATATTCCCGATTCAGATATGGAAGAAAAAACGCGGTGTAAGTTATCTGCCTGAAGACAGAAACTTTGACCTCTACAAACTCGCTTGTAAGGTTACTGCAAAGAGGTTTTTCCCAAACTTTGTTAACCTTGATGCGTCTTTCAACTATAATGAAAAATGGGATCCAAAGGACCCGGAAAGATATAAGTATGAAGTTGCAACAATGGGTTGCCGTACCAGAGTTTTTGAAAATCGTCACGGTGAAAAGACTTCAATCGGAAGAGGTAACTTGTCCTTTACAACCGTAAACATTGTAAAGATAGCACTTGAGTGTATGAACATTGCAGACGAAACAGAAAAACTCGATACATTCTTTAAGAATCTTGACAGATGTATTGATGTTGCTGCAGAACAACTCTACGACAGATATTCATTCCAGAGAAGCGCACTCAAAAAACAGTTCCCGATGCTTATGAACGGTATGTGGGAAGGAAGCGACCAACTCAAATTTGACGAACAGGTTAAAAATGTTCTCAAAACAGGTACACTGGGTATAGGTTTTATCGGACTTGCTGAATGTCTTATTGCTCTTACAGGCAAGCACCATGGTGAAAGCGAAGAAGCCCAGAAACTCGGTATAAAGATTATTTCTCATATGAGAGACAGAATCGCCGATATAGCAGCCGATAAAAACCTCAACTACAGTTTGCTTGCAACACCGGCAGAAGGCTTAAGCGGTAAGTTTATAAAGCGCGACAGAGAACAGTTCGGAAGAATAAAGGATATTACAGACAAGGATTATTATACAAACAGTTCCCATGTTCCCGTATGGTACAAGTGTTCCGTTGAGCACAAGGCAAAAATCGAAGCACCTTACCATCAGTATGAACTGGGCGGTCACATTTTCTATGTTGAACTCGACGGTGATGCTACGCACAATCCCGAATGTATTATGCAGACTGTTGACCTTATGGATAAGTACAATATCGGTTACGGTTCTGTAAACCACACCAGAAACCGTTGTCTTGACTGCGGATTTGAAAATGCTGATAAGGATCTTAGTGTATGTCCTTGCTGCGGCAGTGAGAATATAGACGTTATCCAGAGAATCACAGGTTATCTTGTTGGTAGTGTAAACAAGTGGAATTCCGCAAAAAAAGCCGAACTCAAGGATCGTGTAACACATGATGTATAATCTGGAAGATATTAAAATCCGCATTATGGATATTACACACTCTTCTTCTGTGGACGGAACAGGTTTCAGGGATGTTCTCTTTGTGAACTACTGTCCTCACCACTGTGAGGGATGTCATAATCCCGAGACCTGGTCCAAAGAAAACGGCACCTATGTGAGCCTGAAAGAAGTGTTCGATGACCTTACAAAAAGTTCCATGACAAATGTAACTTTCAGCGGGGGAGAACCGTTTGAGCAGTCAGAACAGTTGTATGTTCTTGCTTGTGCCATTAAGGATACAGGAAGAACAATATGGGTTTATTCCGGCTATACATTTGAACAACTGATGGCAGATGATTCCAAGAGAAAACTGCTTTCAAAGTGTGATGTATTGGTGGATGGAAAATTCGACAAAACCAAGACGGAACTTAATCTTAAGTTTCGCGGCTCGCTGAATCAACGCATAATAGATATACAAAAAACTTTGGACAAGGGCGAAATAGTTCTTTTTGATGATACTTTTTGCTGATATGTGTTGACAAAGATAAGCCGATAGTAATATAATGTATTATGTTCTTCGGGGCGGGGTGAGATTCCCCACCGGCGGTACAGCCCGCGAACCACTTTGGTTGATTTGGTGAAATTCCAGAGCCGACGGTATAGTCCGGATGATAGGAGAACCATACAAAAATATTTGCGCACCCCGAAGCAATTTCGGGGTGTTTTTTTGCAAGGAGAGGTTTCTATGGCTGAAAATAAAACAAAAATTATGATTCGGATAGCAATGCTTACGGCTGCGGCAACAATTTTATTTCTTTTTGATGTGCCATTGCCCTTTGTTGCACCGCCTTTTTACGAATTGGATTTGAGCAATGTTGCATCCCTCATAGGAGGATTTGCAATGGGCCCCATGGCAGGGGTAAGTATCGAATTTTTAAAAAACCTGATAAATCTTATGATAGACGGCAGTATTACCGGCGGAGTAGGGGAACTTTCGAATTTCCTTACATCGTGTGCTTTTGTCATTCCTGCATCTGTTATATACAAAATGAGCAAGACAAAAAAATCGGCTTTTTTCGGTCTTGTGACAGGTGTAGTTATAATGACTGTGTTTGGACTTTTCAGCAATTTATTTGTAATGATACCAACATATTCCAAGGCACTTAAGATCCCGATTGATGCTATCGTGTCTATGGGAAGTAAAATACATCCTTCCATAAATTCGGTGTCTGACTTGGTTTGGTGGTGCGTTGTACCGTTTAATCTGTTAAAAGGTGTGATTGTTTCTGCAGTTACCTTTGTCCTTTACAAAAAAATACGAAAAATTCTTTAAGATATGTAACCCGGGGATGTCCCCGGGTTTCCTTTAATCTTATTTTCTGAGTTTAAAGGATTCGCAATCTGTACACTCAATTACTGTAGGATTCATTTCGTGTGTCCCAACTGAAATTTTGTCAAGTGTACAGTAGTTCTGACCGTCGCAGTGATATTCGCACTGTGTCACGGTACAACCGATAGATTTGTTTGGATTACTGCAATTTGCCATTTCAAATTCCATAACCTTTCTGCCCGCAACCTATCACAATCCACATCATTTCTGTCTGCGGGCATCGGAGAATGAAGTAAGGAGGTACATCATTGCTTACATAAACAAAATATTATTTCAGTCACGTTGTACCGCGCTTTTGAAAATTCAATTTCAAGGATTGATAATATTATCTGCATCGGAACGGAATTTATGAATATTTTTTTTGGTAATTTTCTCTTGCAATTTTAGTTGATAGAATATATAATAATATTATAAAGTAAATGAAAAGGAGTGATTGTAATGGCTTCAGTTACAAAGGATACAATAATTTTAGATGTTTTGAGACTTGATCAGGGCACAGCGCCTTTCTTTTTGGAAATCGGAATGCACTGTCTCGGTTGTCCTTCCGCAAGCGGAGAATCCATTGAAGAGGCTTGTGCGGTTCACGGTGTAGATGCCGATGAATTGGTTGCAAAACTCAACGACTATCTTAAAGATAAATAATCCTTAAAGTCACAGTGATTATTGCTGTGACTTTTTTGTTTTCAAAAAT
>JAZNJU010000009.1:0-3553 GCA_045578205.1 Clostridia bacterium
TCTGCAGTTGTCAAACATATGACCCATTTTTATCAAAAAATTTTTCAATGTGTATTTTGTCTGTGCGTTTTTTAGTAGCAGTAGTAGTTTTTGTGGGTAGTGTGGTAAAGTCAGCGACTTTTCCATATCCACAAAATTATTACATTCATGTGACCCATATGTAATCTCTTAGCTTTTGCATTGGGCTCTTTCCCTTAAATATCCTCATTGGTTTGTTGTTTGTCCAATTCATGTGTTCCTTTAGCTTTTTGTTAGCTTCTTCTGTATCTCTGAATGTTTCCCATTCATAAAAATATCTTTGATCCATTCTGTGACTTCTTTCTACTTTTCCGTTATGCCATGGTGTTCTCGGTTTTATTAAACGGTGTTCTATTCCTATTTCCTCTAATTTTGCTTCAAATGGACATTTGGTTTCATCACTGATGAATTTATACGTGAATTCTGTTCCGTTATCCGTTTGTACACACATCACATCAAAGGGAAACCACTTTAAAAACATTTCAAGAAACCTAACCGAATTTTCCGGTGTGTGTTCCTCAAAGATGTGAACATATCTTGTTCTTGTGCATTCATCTATTGCAGTCCATTGATAAAGATTTTTTTCATCTCTGCGTAATTTTCCTCTGATACAATAATACGGAACTACCTTAACATCTATCTGGACTTTTTCTCCCGGTATTTCACAGGCTGTGCATTGTCGGTAATTTCTTCTGCCTTTTTTCTTTGGTTTTTCTATCAGCCCCAATCGCCTTAAAGCATGAAACAATCCGCTTTGTGAGCGTGTATATTCTTTTTCTTGCACTAAAATGCAATATACATAGTCTATCCCTTTTCTACCATGTTCCTGCCATACTTCCGTTATCAGAGTTTCCTCAAAGATGGTATGCTGTTTTGGATGACTATGCGGTTGTCTGGATTTATCTTTCAGGCTTTGCCATGTTCCATCGTATCTTTTGCTCCATCGCTTGATATTGCTTAATGGCTCTTTATACTTTCTTGAAGCCTTGCTCTTTCCATGTTTTAAAGAATATTCAATTATTCGTTGACGTTTCTTTGCTCTTTGTGTTAAAATATTCATAGAAAATCAAAATTCCTTTCTGTGCTATGTTTTCCGCAAAAAACATTATATCACATTGAATTTTGATTTTCTATTTTTTATGGTCCACATGTATTATATCAATACATAGTGTCAAAAAAATCCAACTTACATATATTTATAAGTGAGGTGATAATTGTGTGCTCAATAGGCGGTGAAATAAATTTCAGAGAGGAAGTAAGTCTTTGTGATTATCACAAAGAAATGATTCACACAATGAAAAGGCGCGGACCGGATTCCGACGGGATGTACAAGGACACCAACGCTGTGCTTTTGCACGCAAGACTTGCGGTTATAGATGTGGAAAACGGCAAACAGCCAATGACGGGAAGTCTTGGTGAGAAAACCTACACAATAGTGTACAACGGTGAAATCTATAACACAAACGAACTCAGGGGATTTTTAGAATCAAAGGGAATTAAATTCAAAACGCAATCCGACACCGAGGTAGTGCTCATGCTCTATGCTCTTGTCGGTGAAGAGTGCGTAAATATGCTAAACGGCATATTTGCTTTTGCTGTGTGGGAAAAAGAGGCAAAAAGGCTTTTTGTTGCCAGAGATAAAATAGGCGTAAAACCCTTTTTCTACCATATGGAGGATTCGCGCTTTGTCTTTGCTTCCGAAATAAAATCCATACTTAAGCATCCTAAAATTGACGCGGTAATAGACACCAAATCCGTGGCTGAACTTATGCTTGTGGGTCCCGGCAGAACTCCGGGGTATGGTGTATTCAAGGGTATTTGCGAATTAAAGAGGGGTCACTGCGGATATTTCACCAAGGACGGGTTCAACGTTCGGTGCTACTGGGATGTGGAGGCAAGAAAACATACCGACAGCAAAGACCAGACAATAGAAAAGGTGCGTTTTCTGGTGAAAGACTCCATAGAAAGGCAACTTGTGTCCGATGTGCCCATAGGTACTTTTCTTTCGGGAGGACTTGACTCGAGCATCATATCCTCTGTTGCGGCATCCCACATGAAAAAGCAGGGCAGAAGACTTACTACTTTTTCCGTAACATACCGTGACAATGATAAATATTTCAAGGCAGGCAAATTTCAGCCGAATTCCGATGAGGTCTACATCGATATAATGCAGAAGTATCTGGATAGCGACCACCATCTTGTCACAATAGATACACCCGAACTTGCCCGCGCGCTCTATGATGCGGTAGATGCGAGAGATCTGCCGGGTATGGCAGATGTGGATTCATCGCTTTTATTGTTCTGCAAAGAAATTAAAAATCATGTTACCGTTGCTCTTTCGGGCGAGTGTGCCGATGAGATTTTCGGAGGATATCCTTGGTACCGTGACGAAAAAATCCGTTCTGCCTACGGCTTTCCCTGGGCGCAGTCCACAGATTACAGGGCAACATTCATAAGAAAAGATATTTGTGTAGATGCACGCAGACATGTGAATAGCCTCTATGATGAATATGTTGAAAAAGCGCCGAAATATTCGGTTGACTCTCCTGTGGATAAGAGAATGAAAGAAATGGTGTACCTGAATATGAACTGGTTTATGCAGACACTTCTGGACAGAAAAGACAGAATGAGTATGTATTCGGGTCTGGAGGTCAGAGTACCGTTTTGTGATTGGCGCATAGCGGATTATCTGTACAGCGTTCCCTGGGAATTTAAAGATTTGTTCGGCAGAGAAAAGGGACTTCTCCGTGCGGCGGCAGAGGGACTTTTGCCTCCTGAAATACTTTACCGCAAAAAAAGTCCGTATCCCAAAACACACAATCCGTCATACAGGAATATGGTGGAAAAAATGCTCTTGGAAGTTCTAGAAAACAAGGATGAACCGCTTTTTGAAATTGCCGATTATACGGCGGTAAAATCTCTTGTGGGAACAGAAAGGCAGGAACCATGGTACGGTCAACTTATGACAACGCCTCAAACCATTGCATATCTTTTGCAACTTAATTATTGGATGAAAAAATACAAAGTCAGAGTTGAACTGTGAAGCCATTATTTGACATTGACAACAAGGCGTTTTTTGGTTATAATTTAAAGACAGAAAAACTTCTGTCTTTATGGGGACGCAATGGTTTCGACGGGGGTTTTGAAGTCAGAGGAGCGAGCAGCGGCGGGAACCGCTTTAAAAATCCTAACTTTAAAATTAAACGCTAACAAAAATTTAGCATACGCTGCCTAATTACAGGTAGCCGTTCTTACCTGAAGGACCACGGTCGGGATAAGAGCGTCATCCAGTGGTGAACGTGAGTGTGCAAAGTTTTGAGCACACCATGAAAAATGAAACTACCGAGCGCATAAGTTTGTTTGTGAACTTATGCGTGAGGGAATAACGATCACAAACTGCGCTCGGAGAGCCTCCGATGGATGAATTTTCGGACAGGAGTTCGATTCTCCTCGTCTCCACCACAAAAAAACACGCTACGGCAAAGCCGTGGCGTGTTTTTTTGTGGCGGATCCTCAGAGAGAATCGAACTCCGAA
>JAZNJU010000010.1:0-17243 GCA_045578205.1 Clostridia bacterium
TCTTCATACCGTGACGAAGCATTACGGGGTTTGGCTTACCTACAAAATACGCTTTCTTGCCTGTTGCAATCTCAATAGGTGCAATAAGTGCGCCCGTAGCAGGCATAATTCCTCTTTCGGTAGGACCTGTAACATCGGGATTAGCTCCTATGAGCTTAGCACCCTTGCGGACAAGCTCTATTGCTTTTTCAAGCTTTTCAAAGCTATATGTTCTTGTTTCGCCAACTACAACATAGTCGGGGTTTACATCGTTCATGTATATGCTGTGGTCATAAAGAGCCTTGGTTAGACCTGCTTCGCCTATAACATATGCAGTACATCCCGGATTCTGACTGTGCAAAAACTCCGCAGTTGCCATAGCACTTGTGTAGAAATGCTTTGCAGGTACGCTAAGCCCCATTCTCTCAAGTTTCATACTGAGTTCGTGGGGGGTCTTTTCGGGACTGTTTGTAAGAAATACAAATTTCTTGTTGTTATCTATCAACCAGTTTACAAACTCGGTAACACCGTCGAGAATTTTGTTGCCGTGATATATAACACCGTCCATATCGCATATAAATCCGTCTTTTTTCAAAATCTCCTGTAACATATTTTTCTCCTTTTTTGTTATTTCAATTTTATGCGTCTGCCATCTTGCAGACATCTACCCACTTGTAAAAATCCGAAGTCATTTCAAGTTCCGCTATTGTGAGTTTAATTGCGCTGTTGGAACTTCCGCAGGCAGGATATACCATTTCAAAACGCTTAAGTGATTCATCAAGATACACCGTTATGCCCTCTTTTACACCAAAGGGGCATACACCTCCCACTGCGTGACCGATGGTTTCTTCCACACTGTCGAAAGGTATCATCTTTGCTTTTGTGAGAAATTCCTTTTTGTATTTGGCATTGTCTATCTTGCAATCCCCTGCAACAACAATCAGAATTGGCTTTTCTGCCACAAGAAAAGACAGCGTTTTTGCAATTTCCCCCTCAGTGCAGTTAGCGGCTTTGGCAGCCTCGCAAACCGTTGCAGATGAAGAAGAAAACTCCAGTATTCTATCTGCCATACCGTATTTTTCAAAGTGATTTTTTGCTCTTTCCAAAGACATTGTTTCAACCTCCCGTTATGCGGATTACCTATAACTTACAGATTTGTTTTTCTTTGCTTCATACAGTTTCTTGTCGGCATTGTTTAACAGTTCGTCTATGGGAGTGACACCGTCATAGAGTGCAACTCCTATGCTCATATTGATATCGTAGTCATCCCTGAATTTAAGATTGTCCAGTTCTCTCTTGATTTCCGCTGTTATGTTTTCGGCAAGGTCTTTTTCCGACTTGTCGGTTATTATGACAAACTCATCGCCTCCGATTCTGAATGCGTCGGAGCGAAACTTCTTACTGACTTTGGAGAGTACACTTGCAATAAGGACAAGCGCTCTGTCACCCTCAAGATGCCCCCAGGTATCGTTTATATATTTGAAATTGTCCATGTCGCATGCAATAACATAGAATGAATCTGTGTTTTCCCTTTCATACTGACGCAGTTGCTCTCTTAACTCTGCATCCATACCGTATCTATTGTAGAGTTTTGTGAGGTTATCCACCCTTATTCTGTTGTACTGTTCCATGACAAAACTCACTAAAATCCCAAAAGTTAAAAGGTATGCGGCTACATCTGTTTTGTATCTTTCGGAGTAAAAAGTTAGGACTGCAAAAACGACACCGAAAAGCGAATACAATCCATTTCGGTGACAGTTCTTTGAAAAAGACCTGCACACAAAAAACACAGACAAACCATTGAAAAGCGCACATATTATGAAAAATGTATTTTGAATTAAAGCGGTCTTAACCAATGAACCCAAAGACAGGGCAAAAATTCCGGCAATAGAAAACATATACATCAATCTGACGTTTGTATCACTGGTCTGAAATTTCTGCGTCTGAAAGCAAAATAAAAATATTGTTATGACAAGACAAAACAACTTTGCCTCTAAACCTGCAAGGAAAGTACCCATACTCTTCTCCTTTTTCATTTGCACAATAAATATTCCATATGTGCCAATTATAACCCAAAATGAAAGAAAACACAATAGGAAAACGAATTAATATATTCAGCAGTTTTTATCTTAATTGACAACAATTCCATGCTATGATATACTAGCCTTAACAACCAAAAAGGAGTTGATAAAATATGGTAAAGCATATGATTATATGGAATCTTAAAGAGGAATTCACCGATGAAGAAAAGGCTAAAATCAAAGCCGAAATGAAAGAAAGTCTTGAGGCTTTGAAAGGTCAGGTCCCCGGTCTTGTGGATATCAAGGTGCACATTGACCCCCTTGAAAGTTCCAATGGTGATGTAATGCTCGATTCCACTCTGGAAAGCGAAGAAGCACTCAAAGCCTATGCAATCCACCCCGTTCACGTGGAAGCGGCAAACACAAAGGTAAGACCTTTTACTGCATCTAGGAGTTGTATGGATTTCGAAATATAAAGGAGATGTAAAAAAAGTCCAGACCGCAAAAAGGTAAGGAACACACTAAAAAATAAATTTCCCTTTACATTTAATTTTATTTTTCGAAATAAAAAGTCCAGACCGCAAAAAGTTAAAGAACACACTAAAAAAACGAAAAAAACGGCTATGACAGGAAATGTCATAGCCATTATTTTTAAATTTACTTGCCAAGATATTTTGCAATTTCCTGTGCCACAAGTTTAGTAACAAGGTCGATATTATCCTGACTCATTGCAGAAGTGCTCTTTATAACGTCTGCTTTGCCGTCGCTGGAGAAGAGTTTCATCTTCTTTGCAGTTTCAAGTTTAACAGCCTCAACAGCGGCAGGGATAAGGTCGATAAGACCCTTGTCCATACTGTGGAACTTCTTGAATTCTGCTTCTACTGCGGCAACGTTGATATCGGTAAAGATATTTACTTTGCTTATACCTTCCTTAATAGCCTGCTTGAAATCTGCATCTGTAAGACCGGAACCGCCGTGAAGAACAAGGGGTACGTCCACAGTATTTGCTATTGTGCGGATTCTCTCAAAATCAAGTTTGGGAGGAAGTTTGTATGCACCGTGAGCATTACCAACGGCAATGGCAAGGGCATCTACACCTGTCTTATCCACAAAGTCTTTTGCAAGGGAAGGATCGGTGAAGAATGCGGAGGGGTCTGCAAGATGGTCGCTTCCCTCTGCGGAGCCTTCGTTGTCACCAACGTGACCGAGTTCACCCTCTATTGTAGCACCGTAGGAATGTGCAATGTCTGCCATTTCTTTAACTTTGCGCACGTTCTCCTCGTAAGAATCTGTGGAGCAGTCGTACATAATGGAACTGAAACCAAGTTCAAGAGCCTTTATGCAGGTGTCATATGTAAGACCGTGGTCAAGGTGTACAACAACGGGAACATTGGCTTTCTTTGCCATGGGGATGAGGTAGTAAGAAACTTCATCCAAAGGACCGTAAGGCAAAAGCACTTCGGCTGTACCCATGATAACCGGGGATCTTGTGCACTCTGCAGCAGCGATGATACCTCTTGCAAGTTCTAAGTTTACGGCATTGAAAAGACCGATTGCATAGTGGTGCTTTTTAGCCGGAATTAAAACTTCGTTCATATTAACTAACATAATCTATCTCCTCCTGTAAACATAAATAAAAACACATAAATAAACATAAATCAACACAAACCAACATTGATGTTTACATTATACACCCATTTTTTTGATATGTCAATGCAAAATTAACCAATTTTAAAGGAATCTTTGAGTGTTGCGGTAAGGTTGAATATTACCTTGTCCGAAGAAGAGTATTTATCCACGGTAAAATAGCCGTTACGCATAAATTGGAAACTGTCTCCGGGCTTTGCATCCTTTAAATCTGCATCTATCTTGCAGTTTTGGAGAACAACAAGAGATTCGGGATTTAAGTTGTCAAGATAATCCTCAAGTTCTCCGGGATTGGATGTGGTAAAGAGTTTGTCATACATATTCACAGTAGCATTTAAGCAATTATTTGCATCTACCCACTGTATTGTTCCTTTTACCTTTCTGCCGTCGGGAGAGTTACCGCCCTTGGAGAGGGGGTCATAGGTACAGATGAGTTCCGTAACTTCACCGTTTTCATCTTTTACGATTTCTTTTACCTTTATAAAGTATGCGCCTTTAAGTCTCACTTCGTTGTCGGGAGTAAGTCTCTTGTAGCCTTTTACGGGAACTTCCATAAAGTCTTCTTTTTCGATGTAAATATTTCTGGAGAAAGAAACGCTCTTTGTTCCTGCATTTTCATCGTTGGGGTTGATTTCTACTTCCAGAAGTTCGCTTTCAGCCTCGGGATAATTCTCAATTGTAACCTTTAAGGGATTTAAAACCGCCATGGCTCTGGGGGCATTCATATTGAGATTTTCTCTCACACAATGCTCAAGCATCTGGAAATCTATGACGCTGAATGCCTTTGCAACGCCTATTCTGTCTACAAAGTCTATAAGTGCCTCTGCAGGATAGCCTTTTCTTCTCATACCGCATATAGTGGACATTCTGGGATCGTCCCAGCCGTCTACTATGCCATCCTTAACAAGTTTTAAGCACTTACGCTTGCTTGTTAAAGTGTTTGTAAGATTAAGTCTTGCAAACTCTATCTGTCTGGAGGGTACGGGATAGTCGCAGGCTTTCAAAAACCAATCATAGAGAGGTCTGTGGTCTTCAAATTCCAAAGAACAGAGAGAGTGTGTTACACCCTCGGCGGTATCGGAAATGGGATGTGCAAAGTCGTACATGGGATACACGCACCACTTGTCGCCTGTGCGGTGGTGGGTAGCGTGAAGAACACGGTATATTACAGGGTCACGCATATTGATATTGCCCGATGCCATATCAATTTTGGCACGAAGTACCTTGGAGCCTGTTTCAAATTCGCCGTCTGTCATCCTCTTAAAAAGGTCAAGGTTTTCTTCTATACTTCTGTTTCTGTAGGGACTTTCCTTGCCGGGCTCTGTGAGTGTGCCTCTGTACTGACGGATTTCGTCTGCAGAGAGATCATCCACATATGCAAGACCTTTCTTTATAAGTTTAATTGCACATTCATATATCTCGGGAAAATAGTCCGAAGCATAGTACACATTGTCCCAGTTGAAACCAAGCCACTTTATGTCTTCCATAATGGAGTCCACATACTCCACATCTTCCTTTGTGGGGTTGGTATCATCAAGACGGAGATTACAGGTTCCGCCATACTTTTTGGCTGTGGAAAAATCGATGTTTATAGCCTTGACATGGCCTATGTGAAGATAGCCGTTGGGTTCGGGCGGAAATCTTGTCTGCACCTTGGTATATACACCATCTGCAAGGTCTTTGTCTATTGCATCATGTATGAAATTTGAAATTGGAGCATCCATTATGCAATTCCTCCTTTATAGGCTGAAATTCTCTGCATTACTCTGTCTTTGCCCAGAGTTTTCATAATCGAATACAAATCGGGAGACTTTGTTCTTCCCGTAACGGCAACGCGGATTACATTGCTCACATCTCCCACGTGGCCTTTGTAGGCTTCGGGGTTTGCCTTGTATTCCTTAACTTCCCTTGCAAATCCGTTTTTCTCCGCAAGGTCCTTTAGCGTGTCGAACCATGCACTGTTGTCGGCATTCTCGTCGTACATGGAAGCGTATGTTTCCACAAGAGCGAGCCTGTCCTCTTTAGAAATATTTTCTATTTCATCGTACTTTCCATCGAAAAGTTCATCAAACATAAAGGAGAAAGCATCCCTTACCTCGGACCATTTTCCGATGTCCTTACGGGGTTTGTCGGGATTTCTGTCAAAGCCGAACATTGCCACGGAATATGCCTTGTCCCTTGTAAGGAGTTCAAAAAGTTCGCTGTCGTATTCCTTTGCCCACTCTGTTGCAAGTTCATACACCTTTTCAGCGGTAAATGAGCCGATTTTGTTCTTGCATATGTCATTTAATTTAACAAGGTCAAAAAGTGCGCCCGAGTTACTCATTTTGTTCATTTCCAGTTTGAACTCTGTCCAATGCGCATTTTTATTTGCACGGCGGAAATCTTCAAATGTGTAGTTTGCAAGGTTTAAAAGATACTCTATGACACCGTCTACGGGATAACCCTCGTCGGAATACCATGAAACTGCCGCTTCGGGGTCTTTGCGCTTTGATATCTTGCGTTTGCCGCCGTCGTCTTCTTTCATAATCGGCGCTATGTGTGCATACTTGGGAGGTTTTATGCCAAGCATGGAAAACATCTGCAGGTGAATGGGAACGGATGAAATCCACTCGTCGCCTCTTATTACATTGGTGGTACCCATGAGGTAATCGTCCACAACGTGGGCAAAGTGGTAGGTTGGAATTCCGTCGGATTTTAATATGACAACATCCACTATGTTTTCGGGAAGTTCTATCTTTCCTCTTATACCGTCTTTGTAAGAAATTCTCCTATCCTCGCTTCCCGGAGATTTGAGCCTCAAAACATAGGATTTGCCGTTTTTGATGTTTGCTTCTATTTCATCATAGGTTAAATTTCTGCAATAGGCATGCTTGCCGTGATAGCCCGGAAGAATTTTTTCCGCTTCCTGCTCTTCGCGGATTTTTGCAAGAGTTTCCTCGGAACAGAAGCAGGGGTATGCCATACCCTCTTCTACCAGTTTCTTTGCAAAGCACTGGTATATAGCGGCTCTTTCGCTCTGCTTGTATGGACCGTATTCGCCCTCTTCGGTGTCAAAATCCACAAATCCTTCGTCTATGGTTATGCCAAAGGCTTTGAGACCGCCTATAATCTTGGAAACACCGTCATCAACTTCGCGTTTTTTGTCGGTATCCTCTATTCGGAGTATAAATCTGCCGCCGCTCTGGTGGGCAATTCTCTCGGAAATGAGAGAAGCAAAAAGTCCGCCTATGTGCAAAAAGCCCGTGGGACTGGGAGCAAAACGGGTAACCTTGGCATCTTCACCAAGGTTTCTTTTGGGGTATATTGCCTCGTAATCCGCAACGGTTTTGTCTATGTGCGGAAAGAGAAGTTCGGAAAGTTTTTTGTAATCCATATGCTTCATCCTTTATTTAAATTATTGCATAAAAATCTAATTTATATAATAACACAAAATTGTGTCCGTGTCAAAGATTAATATCAGTCTCCTATAACATTATTTTCTGTGGAATAATTTTTTGTTGAAATATTAACTAAAAATGTATATAGAAAAGCCGCATAGGAGAATTTGTCAACAGTATGCGTAGTATAGACAACACACTTGTTGTTTACCAAATCAACTATACGGCTATGATTTATGGGGCAAAATATTGGATTATTTCACTGTTATATTGCCTAATCCGAGTTCTGCAAAACTTTCACTTCTTAATATTTTTAGTTGTAAACCATGTTCTACAGGAATTGAAACTTCCTTAACTAAATCCGATGCTCCTATTTCTATTGTTTTTACAAGTTTTCCATCCACAAAAAACAAAACTTCCTGGTCATACATCTCTGTACCGTCAACATGTCCGATTGTAAATGTTATGTCTGAATATTTACCGTTTAGATTAAATAACGCATAGGCTTCTACACCCCATTGATTATCCCCCAAAATAAAACCATTTGTATATTTTTCGCCAGACATTTCAAAGTTCTTTCCATTTTTCGATAAATATTCTTTATACTCATTAGTTTGATATGGTGGGCAAACATCCATTAAATATGTTGCATCTATCGGATTAGGCAAATAATCCCATAAATAGACACTTTGTGTTGCCCCATCCCAAGTTACTTCCATACCTGCTAAACTAGCAGTTCCTCTAACAGGCAAATATGTAGTTCCGTTATAGACAAAGGGCTCAATAATCGTTCCGTTTGCATCTTTCAGTTCACATAATACATTATCCTTGTATATTTTGATGTTATTATACAACACCTCAATCATTTCTGTTTTGCTTTTTGCATATACACCTATTCCTGCGAAAAGCACACAACATAAGATACCTGCTACAAATCCTTGTAATCTCTTATTCATTTTGTATTCCTCCAAACCAATTGAATTTTTCGCACATTTTTGAAAGAACACATTGCCCCATTGTATTCTGCTAATAAAAAAGTGCGACCGAAGTCGCACATAAAATGCAAACTCCGAGTCGCTAAACTAATCCAAATAAACCGAACAATAATGTTGTGTTGTACTTGGTGGAATCTGCATTTTTAACAAATTCAAACAGTACAACACCAAAAAGGGGCACAAACCCCCACAAAATAAAATTATTCGATTTTAATTATTTGAATTAGTTTAGCATTGTTATTATAACACTAATTCAAACAATTATCAAGTAAATTCTGATAGAAAAACAACACTTTTATGTTTATTACTTTTTAGGATATCTATAGTTTTTAATGGGTAGAATCAATAAAAAATTGCGGTCAGAAAAACTTCCGCTTTTTTCCGACACTTTTCAACTAACGCAATAACACTTTCGGATAAAGTTCTTCAAAAGTGGTTGACAAAATATAGTCTGCGCATTATAATAATTATAGAAAAAGGCAAGACCTAAAACGGTTATGCCAAGAACGAACTAAAAGATAGCCCTAACTTGGTCGGTGGGGGCTATCTTACTTTTTTTGTAAGTGCTATCAAAAACACAATAGTTAAAAATATAATTCTTAATATGTATTTTCCCATAACAACCACCTCCCATCCTAACTATAAGTATAGGAACAAGGTGGCATAACCGCCCAGTTTTTTACACTGTTTTCAGTCTTACCTTTTGTCGGGTTTTCCGACAGTGATATTATACAATATATTCTATATTATTTCAATATCTTTTTACAAAACCCCAATGTATTATACAATTCAATCTCTATGCGAAATTTCAAGAAAGTCCGTTCCACAGAAAGTCGAGTTATAGGTATCAGTCAATATCTATTTTCGAATAAAGTATGGTCTGACTTTTGTATAGGCTGTATTTTCCCGACATCATATAACTTACTGCGCACACAAGAGAAAACATGAGAATACTGCTTCCTCCGAAAATTTCGGTTGCAAGAAATACCGATGCCAGAGGACAGTTGACCGCACCGCAGAAAAGAGACACAAATCCTATTGCCGCACCCAGTGACGGGTCAAGTCCCAAAAGAGGGGCAAACGCGCAGCCAAAGGTGGAACCCACAAAAAAAGCAGGAACTATCTCTCCCCCTTTGAAACCTGCCGCAAGACTAAACGCAGTAAAGAGGATTTTAAGTGCAAACGCTTCGTATGATGCCTCGCCCGAGAGTGCCTTTTCGATTATGTTCATTCCTGCACCGTTGTAGTCGTGTGTTCCGACACACCACGTAAGAACAAGAACAGCAAATCCTAAAGAGACGGCTCTTACATATGAATTTTTGAAAATCCTTTTTGCTCCCTTTTCCGCACCCTTTATGGCAGTGCAGAAAACTATGCTGACAAGAGCGCAAAGCACTGACAGCACAATGACCTTTGCTACAAAAGGCACAGATGCCATATTGCCTGCAACAGATGCAAATCTTACAGGCTCAACACCAAAAACACTGCTTATGCCAAGGGCGATAACCGATGAAATTATGCAGGGCAAAAGCGCGCCGTAGTGCATACTGCCTACGCTTGTTACCTCCAGAGAAAAAACCGATGCCGCAACAGGGGTTCCGAAAAGCGCTGTAAACACTGCACTCATACCGCTCATAACTGCTATACGTATGGAATTGGATTTAAGGTGCAGTATTTTTCCTATACCGTATCCGCAACTTCCGCCAAGTTGGAGAGCAGCGCCCTCTCTGCCTACGGAAGCGCCTGTGAGATGGCTTACGGTTGCGCCGATAAACACAAGCGGAAGCATAATGACAGGGATTTTTTCTCCGTTTCGGACACACTCAAACACCCTGTTCGTATCCAGAGGACTGTGCTTTTTGAAAAAGGCGTACAGCATTGTTACCAAAAGCGCCCCGAAAGAAAGAAGAAAAACAACCCATGTGTTCTGACTGCGAAAGTGTGTAGCATAATCCACACTGATGTGAAAAAGGCTTCCGATAACTCCGCCCGATACACCTGTCAATAAAGCAATCAAAAGCCCTTTTGCAAGGGCTTTTGTGTAGTCTTTTGGATTTTTTGTTATTTGCAGAATTTTATCCATATCAGTTACCTTTGTTCTTTGCTTCCTGAAGTTTCATATGACGGCGCATCTTAACATCCTGCGACATGGGTTTGATGTCGCCTGCCGCAGTAAGTGCCATTCTTGTAAACAGAGGTCCGAAAAGTTCATATATGAGCACGGCAAAAAGTGTGATGTTTCTGATGAGGTTTCCTTCCGCACCAAGTTGCATTGCAGTGATTGTCATACCGAGCGCAACACCCGCCTGAGGAAGAAGTGTAATACCGAGATACTTGCATATGGAACTGTTGCATTTTACCCATTTTGCACTGGCAAAAGAACCGATGTATTTACCTGCAGAACGGAACAGAATGTAAACCACACCAATACCCACTATGGCAATATCGGTGAAAACACTGAGTTCAAGTTCTGCACCGCTTATAACAAAGAAAAGCGCAAAAAGCGGTGATGTCCACTTGTCGGATGAATTCATAAGGTCATGAGAAAGCGGGCATATGTTACAAAATACTGTACCGAGCATCATGCACACAAGAAGCGAAGAAAAACTAACGTGTACAGGGCCTATGTGAAAATCCAGCATAGCCAGTGAGGCTGTGAGGAATACAAATGCTATGGTAAGATTGAGTCTGTTTGTATTGGAGTTGAATAACTTTTCAAGGTGTGTAAGTACAACGCCCATAACAGCGCCAAGTCCAAGCGAAAGGACAATTTCTATGATGGGATTTATCACGATGGATATGATATCGACATTACCCGAATTCAGAGTTTTGGCTATGCCGAAAGATACGGCAAAAACTATGAGGCCCACGGCATCGTCAAGAGCAACTATTGGCAGAAGCAGTCTTGTGAGAGGTCCGTCCGCCTTGTACTGACGTACAACCATGAGTGTTGCCGCAGGTGCTGTGGCGGTGGCTATGGCACCAAGGGTTATTGCCTGGGCAAGAGTTATTTTTTCGGGCATCATAAGGTGAAGTCCTATTAGTGCGACATCCACAAAAAGTGCCGCAACAAGTGCCTGAACCACGCCTATTACAAGTGCCTGCTTACCTGTTTTTTTGAGTTCGTCAAGTCGGAACTCATTACCGATGGAAAAAGCAATAAATGCCAATGCCACTTCGGAAATGAGGGTGAGTCTTGAAACTGCCTCATGGGTATTAAAGCCAAGTCCGTCCACCCCAAACGCTCCCAGACAGTAGGGACCTATGAGAACGCCCGCAATAAGGTACGCTGTAACCGAGGGGAGTTTCAACGGTTTGAATGCTCTTGTCATAAGAAGTCCTGCCAAAAGAGCAATGGAAACAGATAGTAATATACTCATCTTAAATCATCTTCTTTCTTTTTGTGAAACGATTTTGTTGCATATTTGATTTTATGTTGTATCAACCAGATAAGTAACAATTTTTACGCAACAGTCTTATTATATCACCGCGAATTCTCTTTTGCAAGATAAAAAGCGACTATTTTCACGTCGCTTTTTTAGGGTTTTTTGTAAACTATTTATTGTATTCTTTTATTTTTCTGTCAATGCGTCTTTTTGCTTCCTTTTCCGCTATGGCATTTCGTTTGTCATAGAGTTTTTTACCCTTGGCAAGAGCAAGTTCAATCTTTACCTTGGAACCCTTGAGATACACCTTGGTGGGTACAAGTGAATAACCGTCTTCCTTTACTTTTCCTATGAGACGGCGGATTTCTGCCTTGTGCATAAGAAGTTTACGATCACGCAGAGGGTCCTTGTTGAATATATTGCCCTTTTCATAGGGACTGATGTGCATACCTATTAGCATCACTTCCCCGCTGTGGACGGAGGCAAAAGAATCCTTTAAGTTTACCTGACCCAGACGGATGGACTTTACCTCTGTTCCTGCAAGAGATATTCCGCATTCGTATGTTTCCTCTATGAAGTAATCGTGATATGCTTTTTTGTTTTGAGATATTAGTTTTATACTTTCTTTGTCTGCCATATAAGTCACCTTAGTTCGAAATCTATATTTCCGCTCTGAATATCTGCGGATACAACCTTAACCGCTACCTTGTCGCCTATGGAGTATCTTTTTCCCGTGTGTTCACCCGTGAGGGAAAAATCCCTTTCGGAAAACACATAGTAATCGTCCCTCAAGCCGGAAAGTCTCACAAGACCCTCTATGCCGTTTTCAAGTTCCACGTAAAAGCCGAAATTGGTGCAGGAACTTATGATACCCCCAAACTCTTCGCCAAGACGGGAATTCATATATTCTGCTTTCTTGATGTCTTCTATTTCGCGTTCTGCCTCCATGGCGCGTATCTCTGCCTCACTCGATTTAAGGGCGGCATCGGATACGAATTTTTGAAAATACCTTGCTCTTTTTTCTGAAAGTCCGTCTCTTATATACTCTTTTATGATTCTGTGTATGGCAAGGTCGGGATAACGCCGTATGGGAGATGTAAAGTGGCAATAATACTTAAACGACAAACCGTAATGACCCAGACATTCGCTGGAGTACCTTGCTTTCATCAGCGAGCGGAGCATTACCTTGCTTACGATGAGTTCTTCCCTTTTTCCGCGCACTGAATCCAGTATTTTTGAAAATTCGCCGGGATGGGGGTCGTAGGACAGTTTGTAACCCATATTTTTTGCAAAATCGTTGAAAGCACGTATTTTTTCGCCGGACGGTTTTTCGTGAACTCTGTACACAAAAGGTACGTCTGCCCAGAAAAACTCTTCAGACACAACCTTGTTTGCAAGGAGCATAAATTCTTCTATTATTTTGTTTGAAGTACCGCTTCGGTACTTGTACACATCCACGGCTCTGCCGTTTTCGTCGGTAACGATTTTCACTTCGGGAAAATCAAAGTCTATGCTTCCCTGAGCCATACGCTTTGTACGAAGTATTACGGAGAGTTTCTCCATGTCAAAAAGCATCGGAGAAATATCTTTGTACTCACGGGCAAGTTCTTTGTTTCCATTAAGAATTTCCGTTACGTCCTCATAGACCATGCGCCTTTTGGAACAGATTATACCCTCACATATTCTGTGGTCTGTAACATCGCCGTTTTCGTTTATACAGATTATTACCGAAAGGGTGAGCCTGTCCTCAAGAGGGTTTAAACTGCATATACCGTTCGAAAGTTTCTCGGGGAGCATCGGAACAACACTTCCGGGGAAGTACACGCTTGTGCCTCTCGACAATGCTTCTTTGTCCAAAGGTGAGTTTTCGGTTACGTAGTGGGTAACGTCGGCAATGTGAACTCCCAAAGTATATATGCCGTTTTCGTATGTTACGCTCACGGCATCATCAAAATCGCGGCTGTCGGCACCGTCTATGGTTATAACCGTGTCTTGCCTGAAATCCGTTCGGGAATTTATGTCCTCGGCGGATATTGTATCGTCTATGTTGTCACACTGGGCAAGAACTCTTCTGTCAAACTCGTCGGAAATGGAGTGAGAACGGATTACCGAGAGTATATCCACTCCCTTTTCACCCGCATAGCCAAGAACCTCGGCAATTTCTCCCTCGGGATTGGAATTTTTTTTTGATTCATCCTGCCACTTGGTGATTTTTGCAACCACTTTCTGACCGTCTTTCGCATTCAAAAACTTCTTCTTGCCTATAAAAATATCGGGTATTTTATCGTCGTCGGGAACCACAAAGCCAAAATTACGGCTTGCACTAAAGGTGCCCACTACACGGTCGCTTCTTCGCTTTATGATTTTTATAACCTTTGCTTCGGGGCCCTTGGGAGTTTTGGATGCAGTTGCCATAACCGTGTCACCGTTCAAAGCACCGCCCAATTTGGAAGCAGGAATGAAAATATCCTCTCCGAAATCCCCCTCCAGAAAGCCGAATCCGCCCCGTGTGACAGACACTCTGCCCACAAGGTAACCCAGTTTATTTGGGGAAGCATATTTTTTCTTTGAAGTTTTTATGATAAGGCTTTCTTCTATAAGTTCACTCAGAATGTCAGAAAGTTCCTCCCTGTCATCGAAAGGGATATCAAGCATAAGCATGATTTCTTCAACGTTAAGCGGAGGAAATTTTTCATCGGATAAAAAATCCAGAATAATTTGTTTTCTGTTCATATCAAATTCCTAATAAGTTATTTTTCAAGAGTATTCCCCAAAAAGACTAATTCAAATCAAAAGCACTGAACTTGCCGTCACAAAGTGCGTACACCTTTTTAAATCCAATGTATGAAAGATATTTTTTTGCTTCTGAAAGTCCGAAACTCAGATTTTCCTTTTTGTGAGCATCGGAAGAAATTGTAATTTTTGCATTGTTTTTCTTCATAACATGCAGGAGATTTTCCGCAGGATAAGGAGTAGTTCTGTACCCTCTGGAAATGGCTCCTGTGTTAAGTTCAAAAATACAATCGCTCTTTAGGGCAAAAGTGAGATATTTTTCCGCAATTTTTTCATATTCTTTGTTATTTAAAAACAAGGGCGTATCCTTTTCATCAAACTTTGTAAGGAGGTCAAAATGTCCCACAATATCAGGCTTTGCCGAAAGTATGTAGTCGGTAAAATTGCTGTAATAGATTTCTGCAAGATTAAGAGGGTCTCCTCCGCACTCTTTTAACGCTTCCAGAGTATCTTCCATACTTCCATCCACATCGAATAACTTTTCGCCGATACGGTAGTAGTGTGAGGAGCCGATTACATAATCAAAGTCTGCCCTCTCTGCCCTGCCGTAGATATCTTCTTCCACGCCAAGGTATATCTGGATATCTTTCTTGTATTTTTTTTTGAGCCTGATTATTTCCGCCCTGTAACCCGACACATCTGTCATACAGTACCTTTGGTCAAAAGCAGTGTATCCGTGCCCTGAAAAACCAAGAGAGCAAAACCCCTCGCGGATGGCAGTTTCCACCATTTCTTCGGCTGTGTTTTTACCGTCGCAAAACGACGTGTGTGTATGAAAATTAAAAAGCATAAATTTTCTCCCGTGTGCTTATTGTCCTTCGCGGGACATAACCTCTTTTAGCCTGTTTTCGCAGAAATCCAGAAAATCGTTCCAGAGAGTATTGTCTATGAACGCATTCTCCCCTGTCTTTTCCATGGTCTCCCATTTTCCGAGAGTGTCATTGTTCCATACATGGTTTCCTATGAAAACATCTACCTCTCTTTTTCTTAATTTATCGAGAGATTGAACATAGTCCTCACGGCAATTATCGTAGTCAAACCAAGGCTTTGTGAGAGTGTTTACTCCTGCCCCTCCGAAAGTGCCCACTTTGTATTTAACGCCGTTTTCTTCGGTTTCGAAGAAAACGGAAATGCAACCCTCTGTGTGACCCGGGGTTTCCATTATTTCAATCTGTGTGTTGCCAAGTTCCACAACATCTCCGTCTTTCAAAACTTCGTCGGCAATAAAATGTTTTTTTACTTTTTCAAAATCCTTTTCGCCGATAAATGCCTTTGCACCGGTAAGTCGGCAAAACGCAGAGGTTGCCTCGGTGTGGTCTCCGTGCCAATGAGTATGGATTATGTATTTCACATCATATGGTGAAAAACCGAGTTTATAGATTGAATTTATAAGAAGATGCAAAGTGTCGCTGTAACCTGTGTCAATGAGTATAAGGCCGTCTCCCGTGTCTATAAGATGGGACGAAGCGGGAAAAGTCCCCACAAAGTAGACATTTCCTATAATTTTGAAAGGCTCCATTGCGCCTTCGTAATGATTTTTAAAACTTTTTCTTTCGAACATATTCCGTCTCCTTATTTTTCCTGTGCATACTCCACAAGTTCATATATTGATTTTCTGTCTGTATAGTCGCCGTCACAGTCACAGAGGTCTATTAAAAGTTTTTCCATTTCGGTGGGGTTTTCTTTTCCCGACATGAGTTTTTTAAGACTCTTTATGGCAGTTCTGTGAACAAGAGAAAGTTCCGAAACAACCATTTTGCCGAGAAAGTTGAATATCCTGACATTTTCGGGAACACCCTTTTTGAAGTTCTTCTCCAAAACAAGTTTGTCGTAGTATTCCCTGCAGTCTATGGGTGTAATTCCCGTGGTGTACACGATGATTTTTTTGTCATTGAGTTTATCCAAGTTTTTGGTGATAAGAGTTACACCTGCAATCACTTCTGCATAAAGTCCACCGCCGTAGATTATGGTGTCATAGTTTTCCAACTCATCCGCCTTTACGTTTTTGGCATCCACCGCCTTGCAGGAAAGTTCCTCTGCAATCCACTGTGCATAGGTTTTTGTAGAGCCGTATTTTGATTTATAAATAACAATGGCTTTCAAAAAATCATCTCCGATTTCAAAAATTACCGGATAGTACCGGCTATAATAAATTGTATTCCAAAAGTCATAATCGCAGACATCGGTACAAGTATTCTGAAACGCATTTTTGCTGTTTTGTGATTGAAAAGTATCATACCAAACATTGCTCCGATACCTCCCGCTAAAAAAGAAAGAACAAGAAGCGTACTTTCCCGGATACGCCTCTCGCCTCTTTTTGCACGTGACTTATCAAAGCCGTAAAAAAGCATAACAAAAAAATTCCATAGTGCAAGGAAAATGTTTAAAACATTCATGCTTTTACCTTTACAACTATTTTCTTAACAGCGCTGTTTTCGCCTTTGTGTGCCATACCCGGTCTGTGAATATCTTCGGGGAAGAAAATTGCATATTCGCCGGAAGAAACATTGCATACAGCAGGGAAAGCACAGTGCTCGTAGAACTCAACATCTTTCACATCGTTGTAGTCGGAGTTGAGTACACCCTCGGAAATATTGAATACCTCCATAGTTTCCACTCCCGAAACTACGTACTGAATATCTATGTAATTTCTGTGGCCCTCGCTCTTGCAGTCCTCGGCGTTTTTGGTAGTGTACTCCTGAACGGAGGCATAGAGATTTTTACCGTCTATCTCATATTTTCCTGCAGGCAGATTTTCTGAGACAACTTTTTTTATAAATTCAAAGGCATCTTTGAAATATGGGTTTGCTCCGTAATATCTTTCTGCATTTTCAAGTTTTGCGTAAATCATTTTATTTCCCCCTTGTCAATTAATCAACAATAAATTTATTATATCATATTAAAACAGGGTTTGAAAATACTTTTTTTGAATTTTCTCCCATTTAAACAAAATACGAAAAAACTTTTTTTACAATCTGCCAATTGAAAAAAGGTGTTTTATTGTGCTACACTATAGGTGAAGAAAGGAAGGTACAGTCCAAT
>JAZNJU010000011.1:0-21297 GCA_045578205.1 Clostridia bacterium
TTCAGACTGTCGAAAAAGAACGCACCGCAAAGTGAAAACAAAAAATAATGCTCATGGTAAAGTATAAAAAACACTTTATCCGTGAGCATTTATATTTTAGGTTGCTTTTGTCATAAATGCCAAAAGCCGGAGTTTTGTACACTTTGCTTACTTCGTCATCGCTCATTGCCGTACTTTTGTACTGCCCGCTTCGCGATTCCTCGTCTGCGTCCATTTTCGTTTGTCTGTCAGCGTGTCGACTTTATCGACACGCTGACAGCGAAGGTTCCAAGAACCTTCGCTTTGTTGTTAACTATTATTTATTCGATAATTAATTTCCTGCATCCTAAAGTCTGCCTCTGTTATAAGGTCTGCGCAGTCTTTGAGTTCCTTTGCGATTTCTTCCGCATTTTCAATATTCTTTTTGTATTTCATACTGTGTTCAAGGCTTGCCCAGAAGTCCATGGCAATAGTGCGCAGTTGCACCTCCACCTTGATGTTTTGCTTTTCATTGGAGAAGAACACGGGTATTTCAATTATCATATGATAACTTCTGTATCCGTTTTCCTTGGGTTTTTTTATGTAATCTTTGACTTCCAGTATCGTTATATCATCCTGAGCGCTCAGCATATCCGCCACTTTGTATATGTCGTCCACAAAGGAGCATATAACCCGTATTCCTGCCACGTCATGTATTTCTTCCATGATTGTTTTTATGCTCACATCGAGATTTCTGCGCGCAAGTTTGCCTATGATACTTTCGGGTTTTTTGACACGGCTTTTTATCATTTCGATGGGGTTGCGGTTGTCCGTTGTGGAAAGTTCGTCGTTTAATACTTCGAACTTTGTGCGCACTTCACGTATTGCGCAGTTGTACATCATCATTACTTTTTCAAAGTTTTTGAGTTTAGTAAGAACTTCTGCAGAGGATAAGTCTACATTCATTTTTTCGGGAAAAATCTTTTGTAATTCCTGTTCCATAACCTAATCGCCTTTCGGTTTAATTTCGTTGACATTTTAAAAAAATCGTGTTATTATAGGTACACCACACAAGTAAACATAGGACATTCGAAGAATGCAATTTTTATATTCGGTAAAAATGCACTCTCTGTTTCGCATTCTTTGATTGTCGAAATACTTGTGTGGTAACAAAATGAGTTGTGCATTTTTCGGTGCACTGACTTTTTGTCCGTGCACTTTTTTATTGCACAATTCAGTCTGTCGCCAAACAGAGTCCGGGTAAGCCTGCACCACGTGCAGGCTTTACTCGTTTAGAATATCATATGTTTTTGAAATTTTCAACAATACAGGACAAATGTTGACAGAATTTTCAAAATTTGTTCATAAAGTAAATTGTACTTGTTTAGCACCCCTAAATGTGTTAAAATGTAGATAGAATATTATGGGGAAGTGTGTAATATGACAAACAGAGTGAAAATAGGAAATCTGTACATCGGCGCAGGGGAGAGGATTGCAATTCAGTCCATGTGCAACACCCGTACGGACGATGTTAAATCCACGGTAGAACAAATCCTAGCCATGGAAGAGAGGGGCTGTGACATAGTCCGTGTTGCCGTTCCCGACAAAAAGGCAGCAGACGCCATAGGCAAAATCAAGGAAAAGATACATATCCCCCTTGTATCAGACATTCATTTTGACTACAGACTTGCCATAGAGAGTATGGAAAACGGTGTGGACAAGGTGCGCATAAACCCCGGAAACATCGGAACAGAAGACGGTGTGCGTCTTGTGGCAGAGTGTGCCAAAAAATACTCTGTGCCCATAAGAATAGGCGTTAACAGCGGTTCTGTGGAAAAGGAACTCCTCCAAAAATACGGCTCTCCCACCCCCGAGGCGATGGTGGAAAGCGCCCAAAAGCATATAGATATGCTCACAAAATACGATTTTCACGACATTGTGGTGTCGCTCAAGGCATCCGATGTGAATAAGACAATAGATGTTTACAGACTTATGAGCAAAACCTGTCCGTATCCTCTGCATCTTGGAGTTACGGAGGCGGGAACATTCCTTGCGGGAACTGTCAAATCCGCCATAGGAATAGGCTCTCTTTTAAAAGACGGAATAGGAGACACCATCAGGGTTTCCCTTACAGACTACCCCGTGAGGGAAGTGGATGTAGCCAAGGAAATCTTAAAAGCGCTCGACCTGAGGGCAGACTGCCCCAAACTTGTTTCCTGCCCCACCTGCGGAAGAACAAGCATAGGGCTCATACCTCTTGCAAAAAAGGTGGAGGAGTACCTTGCCACAGTAAATAAGAGCATAACCGTGGCGGTTATGGGATGCGCGGTAAACGGTCCCGGCGAGGCAAGAGAAGCCGACATAGGCATAGCAGGCGGAAAAGGCGAGGGTCTCATTTTCAAAAAAGGCGAGATTGTAAAGAAAGTCCCCGAGGACAGACTTTTCGAAGAACTAAAAAAAGAAATAGAACTTATGTGAGGAAATACAATGCAGACTTACAAACTGGAAAATTTAATAAAGGATGTGGAAGTTCCAAAGCAACTTGCCGACACCGTAATTTTCAAAACCGATGCAAATTCTTCGGAAAGAAAAATGGAAGTTACGGTAGTTTCCCATGAACTTGTGCCCTATGATGTCATAGAGGAATACAAAAAAGAAGTTTGCTCACGCTACGGACTTTCCGAATTTATCTTAAGGGTAAGGTACGAAGACCTCACAATAGAAGATATCGACATAGAAGCGTATCACAAGAACCTCATTTTCTACGTAAACGAAATAACAGGCGGAGTAAGACATCTGCTTTTAGACAGTTTTGCGGAATACAAAGAGGGGATTTTCACCGTTCACTGTATGTACGGTGTGGATATGCTGAACACTCTCGATTGTGCCAACACTATGCAAAGGTTAATAAAGGCGCAACTTAAGTCCGATGTAACCGTGGTTTTTGCCGATGACTGCAACAAGGACGAACAGGAGAAAAAATACCGCGAGCAGTTAAATGCCATTGCGGTGGAAAATGTTCCCGTTAAAGTTGCCCCTCCAAAGGCCTCGAAAGAAGAAACAGCGGGCGATGAGGACAGCAATGTAATTATGGGAAAGGACATATCGGGAGAAGCACCCGTAAAGATAAGGGAAATTTCCGAAGATATGGGCACCATTGTAACAGAGGGAAAAATAATAACCATGGACACAAGGGAACTTCGGAGCGAGAAAACCCTTTTGTCGTTCATAATAGCCGACAATACCTATGCTTACTCATGCAAGGCGTTTCTTCCCAAGAAAAGCGCCCCCAAAATTCTGGAAAACATCGGAAAAGGTATGGCAGTTAAGGTAAAGGGAAAGATATCGTATGACACCTATGCCAAAGAAAATGTAATAATGCTTTCCCACATTGTAAAGACATCCATTTCGGGAAGAAAAGACAATGCTCCCGAAAAACGTGTGGAACTTCATATGCACACCAAGATGAGCACTATGGACGGTATGACCGATGCCAAAGACCTTGTAAAAAATGCTATTTCCTGGGGTCACAAGGCTGTTGCAGTAACCGACCACGGAAATGTTCAGGCATTCCCCGAAGCAATGCACGCCGCAGGGGATAAAATCAAGGTAATCTACGGCGTTGAATGTTATCTTGTAAACGACACAACAGATGTTGTACGCGGAACAAAAAGTGCAGATTTTGACAGCGAATTTGTTGTCTTTGACATAGAAACCACAGGCCTCAGGGCAGGGGTGGATGCAATCACGGAAATCGGTGCCGTGAAAATTAAAAACAGGGAAATAACAGAAAGATTCCAGACTTTTGTAAATCCCGAAAGACCCATTTCCAAAGAGATAACCGAACTTACGGGAATAACGGACGACATGGTAAAAGATGCGCCCGTAATTTCCGATGCCATTGCGGATTTCTATGCCTTTGCAGGCGATGCGGTTCTTGTTGCACACAACGCTTCGTTTGACACATCGTTTATAAAGTGTGCCGCATCGGACAACAATCTGGATTTTGACTTTACATACATAGACACTCTGGAACTTGCAAGATGCACCCTGTCGGGTCTCAAAAACTACAAATTGGACAGCCTCACAAGGCATTTCAAGGTGCAACTTGTAAATCACCACAGAGCAATCGACGATGCCGCCGCAACGGGTGAAGTTTTTCTGGAATTACTCAAAATTCTGGACGAAAAGGAAGTTGCGGATATAGCGGATATCAACATCGCCCTTGCAGGAAAAGCCGATGTGAAATCACTTCGCACATACCACTGCATACTTCTTGTAAAAAGTCAGAAAGGTATGCGCAATCTGTACAACATCATTTCCCGTTCGCATCTTGACTACCTGCACAGACACCCCAGAGTTCCCAAAAGTCTTCTCCAGCAGTACAGAGACGGAATTCTTGTAGGCTCTGCCTGTGAGGCAGGAGAAGTGTACAGAACAATTCTGGACAATCCCTACAACCTCAACTATGACGGAATAAGAAACCTCATAAACTTCTACGACTATCTGGAAATCCAGCCTCTCGGAAACAATGACTTTATGCTCCGAAACGGTCAGGTAGAAAGCGTTGAGGATCTCAAATACATAAACCGTACCATAATCGAACTTGGCAAAAAGGCAAACAAACTCACCGTAGCCACCTGCGACGTGCACTTTTTGAATCCCGAGGACGAAATATACAGACGTATTCTCATGGCAGGTCAGGGCTTTGAAGATGCAGACCAGCAGGCACCTCTGTATTTCAGAACTACCGACGAAATGCTGAGGGAATTCTCATATCTTGGCGAAGATACTGCAAGAGAAGTTGTAATAGAAAACACAAACAAAATCGCGGATATGATAGATGAGGGCATAGTCCCCGTGCCTCCCGACAAGGCACCGCCCGAAATTCCCAACTCCGATGAAATTCTGCGTTCCAGTACCTACGAAAAGGCACAGAGGCTCTACGGGGAAAATCTACCGCAGATAGTTAAAGACAGAATAGATGTTGAATTAAACTCCATAATTTCCAACGGTTACTCCGTGCTCTATGTTATAGCCCAGAAACTTGTGCGTAAGTCCAACTCCGACGGCTACGTGGTAGGTTCCCGAGGTTCTGTCGGTTCCTCGCTTGTGGCATACATGAGCGACATAACCGAAGTTAACTCGCTTTGTCCCCATTATGTCTGCCCCAACTGTAAACACTCTGAGTTCATAAACGACGGCTCCGTGGGCAGCGGTTGCGACATGGAGGAAAAGGTGTGTCCCGATTGCGGAACCGTTATGCTCAAAGACGGCCACGATATCCCCTTTGAAACCTTCCTCGGTTTCTCGGGAGACAAAGAGCCAGATATCGACCTTAACTTCTCGGGAGATTATCAGGGCAGAGCACACAAGTACATAGAGGAACTTTTCGGAAAAACCCACGTTTTCCGTGCAGGAACCATTGGTACCGTTGCCGAAAAGACCGCCTACGGATTTGTAAAGAAATACTATGAGGCAAAGGGCGAATACGTTTCCAATGCGGAAATAGAAAGACTGGTAAAAGGCTGTACAGGTGTTAAAAGGACTACGGGACAGCACCCGGGCGGTATTATCGTTGTGCCAAACTCACGTGATGTTCACGAGTTTTCACCAATACAGCACCCTGCAGACGATGTGGACAGCGATATCATCACTCTGCATTTTGACTACCACTCCATAGATTCAAACCTGCTCAAACTCGATATTCTCGGACACGATGACCCCACGGTTATAAGAATGCTCCGCGACCTTACGGGCATTGACCCTGTAACCGTGCCGATGAATGACCCTGCCACTATGAGCCTTTTCACAGGCACAGAAGCGCTGGGTGTAACTCCCGATGACATAGGAAGTCCCGTGGGAACCTTTGCCGTGCCGGAATTCGGCACCAAGTTTGTCCGCCAGATGCTTGTGGACACAAAGCCGACAACTTTCTCGGAACTTGTGCGTATATCGGGGCTTTCCCACGGAACAGACGTGTGGCTCAACAACGCACAGGACCTCATTCTTGCAGGCACCTGTACGCTTAAAGACGCCATCTGTACCCGTGATGATATCATGGTTTACCTCATACATCACGGTGTGGAGAACGCCAAAGCCTTTAAGATAATGGAAAGTGTCCGTAAAGGTAAGTGCCTCACAGAAGAATTTGAGGAAATAATGAGAGCGAACAATATCCCCGAATGGTACATAGACTCGTGCAAAAAAATCAAGTATATGTTCCCCAAGGCGCACGCTGTTGCCTATGTAACAAGCGCATACAGAATAGCCTATTTCAAGGTGCATTATCCAAAGGAATTCTACTGTTCCTACTTTACCGTCCGTGCCGATGAATTCGACGCGGAGTACATGGCAAAGGGCGAACAGGTTGCGCGCGACAGCCTCAAAATGTTCGAAACCAAGGAAGCATCCAAGGAAGCAAGCGACAAGGAAAAGAGAATGATAACCATTCTGGAACTTGTTGTGGAAATGTATGCAAGAGGGATAAAGTTTGACAAAATAGACCTGTACAAATCTCACGCCACAAAGTTCCTCCCCACAGACACAGGCATACTTCCGCCCCTTAACGCTCTTGCGGGAGTAGGAACCAATGCGGCAATAGCCATTGCCGAGGCAAGGGGAGACGAGGAGTTTGACTCAATAGAAGATTTGCAGCAGCGTTCAAAGGCGAACAAGACTGTTATAGAAGTTATGCGCTCGGCAGGAGTTCTGGACGGACTTCCCGAGAGCAGTCAGATGGACTTTTTTTCGATGTTTTAAAGGAATGTGATGCTAAGTATGAATAAAAGACTAATAGCACTTGCATGCTGATAGGCGCGTACCTAATTTGCACATTTTAACGCAACATCAACGTGCAAAAAGAGGCACGTCCCTAATAACGAAGATTATTTTCTGACGCCCATAATAACAAAACAGGACACACCAAATAGTGTGTCCTGTGACATACATAATCATTGGATGGGCGGCGTATCCATCATCTCAGGTACTCATAAAGAGTGCATCGGGAGCCATTTCCGAAACTCAACAATTAAGTATGTGTAAATAACTATATCCTTTTACACTCTTATTATACAACTAAAAACGTAAAAAGTCAACGACTTTACCTTACTTTTTTTAATCTTCCGCTAAATAATCGATTGTCTATTTTCGATTGCTTAATGTCATGCAATGTTGCAACATAGTAATAATTATTTTTAATATCAAGTTTTATACCAACAAGTATATTATTGTCATATCGCTTTATCAACTCGAAACTACCACTTTCTTTTGGGTTAGTTCCAACATAATCGGGAGAAGAAATAATTTCGCCAATCTTGCCGACATACTTTAAGCAAGATGGATGCCTTTTGGAAATATGCTTCTCTAAACCAACTGATTGAATGATGTTTAATTTTGGTAATGCACGACCCAATATAGAATCGTATTCGCCATTATATACTCCTATCTTGAAATTATTCTCGTCCATTTGTGCACCACAATCTAATTTTTGAGTTATTATATCATGTTTGTCGTATTTTGTCAATTTGCAACCGATGAAACTTATTCGAATATCTGTAGGTTTGTCAATGATGTGTTACAAAAGACATCACTACCGTCTTCTTTGTCGGAATTGACTTTATTTTAGAAAAATTGTATACTTTAGATAAGAAACTTTTACAGATGATGTCGTTCTTAAAAGGAAGTGATGCTAAGTATGAATAAAAGATTAATAGCACTTGTAATTTGTGTTGTCGGAGCAATCGTCGGCTATCTTGCAAAACCCGACACAAAGACAAATGTGACCGACCCTGCGGAGTGGTTTTCGCAAATTGAGGAATTTTCGGGCAGTCCCTATGTTGAGGTAAACGGCAATGTGCCGTTTTTCACGGAGGAAGAGATAACAGACACGTCTTTTGAAACTTACGGAGAAATGGACGCTCTGGAAAGGTGCACCGTCTGCGTGGCAAGCATTGGACGCGACCTTATGCCCACGGAGGAAAGGGGCGCCATCGGATACATAAAACCCAGCGGATGGCAAAATGAAAAGTACGATTTTGTGGACGGCAAGTATGTCTACAACAGGTGTCACCTCATAGGTTTCCAACTCACGGGCGAAAACGACACGAGGGAAAACCTCATCACGGGAACAAGGTATTTAAATGTGGAGGGGATGCTCCCCTTTGAAAACGAAGTTGCAAGTTACATAAAAGACACGGGAAACCACGTTATGTACAGAGTAACTCCCGTTTTTGAGGGTGACAATCTCCTTTGTTCGGGAGTTCTCATGGAGGCAATGAGCGTGGAAGATGACGGCAAGGGCGTATGCTTTAATGTGTATTGCTACAATGTCCAGCCGGGAGTTATCATAGATTACTCCACGGGCGAGAACTTCCAAGAGTAAAATTCACGGCACTAAAAAATAAACAAAACGTATAGACAAAATGAACTTTTTCAAGGTAAAATGAATGTATAAAATTCTAGTGAAAAGGAATGATTTTTATGTCAAGATACGAAGAAGCGAAAAAAATATATGCCTCCCTCGGTGTAGATACTGAAAAGGCGCTTGAAACCCTCAAAGATGTAACAGTTTCTGTTCACTGCTGGCAGGGTGATGATGTTGTGGGCTTCGATTCGGGCGAAGCACTTTCCGGCGGAATTCAGACAACCGGTAACTACCCCGGCAAGGCAACAACACCCGAGCAACTTTTTGAAGATTTGGATAAGGCATTTTCTCTCATGCCCGGCAAGAAGAAACTCAATATCCACGCTTGCTATGCTATCGGAAAGGGCATAGACAGAGCCAACCTCAAGGAAGAAGACTTTGCCCCTTGGGTGGATTTTGCCTTAGAGAGAGGTCTCGGGATCGACTTTAACCCCACTTTCTTCTCACATCCCATGGTAAAGGACGGACTTACCCTTTCCTCTCCCGATGATGAAGTGAGAAACTACTGGATTGAGCACGGAAAGTGCTGTGTTAAACTCTCACAGTATTTTGCAGAAAAAACGGGAGTTCCCTGTGTAATGAACATCTGGATTCCCGACGGCTACAAGGATATCCCTGCCGACAGACTGGCACCCAGAGCGCGTTTCAAGGATTCTCTGGATCAGATTTTGTCTGTTCCATACGACAAGGAAAAGGTTTACATAACACTCGAATCCAAGGTGTTCGGAATAGGTCTTGAAGCATACACAGTGGGTTCTGCAGAGTTTGCACTTAGTTATGCGGATTACAAGGGCATAACACCTCTTATGGACAACGGTCACTATCACCCCACAGAGATGGTTTCCGACAAGATTTCCGCACTTCTTCTCTTTAACGAAAAGATTGCTCTTCACGTTACAAGACCCATGAGATGGGACTCTGACCACGTTGTTCTCTTCGACGATGAAACAAAAGAAATAGCAAAAGAAATCGTCCGCAACGATGCTCTTGACAGAGTGTTCATTGCCACAGACTATTTCGATGCTTCCATAAACCGTATATCCGCCTGGGTCACAGGTGTGAGAAATGTTGAAAAAGCGCTTCTTTTTGCACTCTTACAACCCAACGATGAACTCAAAAAACTTCAGGAAACAAATGATATGACAAGCCTCATGGTTCTTCAGGAAGAACTCAAAACCGCACCTCTCGGCGACGTGTGGGCAGAGTATCTGGAGAGGGAAAATGTCGGTGCCGACTACCTTGCGGAAGTTAAAAAGTATGAATCAGAAGTGCTTATGAAGAGATAATTTTCTTTGAGGGCAAAGAAACAAACCCCAAGAGGGTATTGGGGAATACCCTCTTGACACCCGCCCTCCGCGTGAAATATGCAGGGAAAACCCAAAATATAAAAGGCAAAGTTTTATCGCCGTTGCGGACGCAAGAATTTTCTTGCTTGTCCTCACTAAACGGCACTTGTATAAGGGAACTGAATTAGTACAAGTGCCGTTTGCGATAACTTTGCCTTTTCTCTTTTTGCTTTTTTAATCCCTGCATATTTCAATGCGGCATTGGAATAAGGTGGTTTTGCTATGGCAAAACCTATTATATTGTATTCGACAAAATTCGTCTTGACTTCTTACATTATATATGTTACCATAATTTTGCGAAACAGATAAATAATCGACGCAAAGTGTGCATTTTTGCCCTTGGTAAAAATGCAGACTCAATTTAGCATACTTTGTGTCTAAATCTGTTTCGCAACAAGAGTCGAGCATTTTTCGTGCGTCGGCTCTAACGCCGGCGCATTTTTAATTTATACCAAATACGAGAAAAGGAGAAATGCAGATGGAAGACTACAAAAAGATGTATTATGAACTATTTAACAAACTGACAGATATAATAGAAAATCTAAAAACTATCCAACTGGAAGCAGAAGAAAGATTTATTTCTGCCGATGAGGATATCTCTGCTGTTGCAGATAAATAAAATAATCGGTTTTGCCATAGCAAAACCTACATTATTCATGTTCCGCCTTGCAATACGCAGGGTACAGAAAGCCAAAATATAAAAGGCAAAGTTATCGCAAACGGCACTTGATTTATTTAAGTTCCCTTATTCAAGTGCCGTTTAGTGAGGATGCGCGGAAAAAATTTCCGCTTCCGCAACGGCGATAAAACTTTGCCTTTTATATTTTTGGTTTTCCCTGCGTATTTCACAGCGGACGGGGAGGGGTACAGGGGTGACACCTGCAGGTCACCCCTGTGGTTTTTCCCAAATAATTGAAAATTACAACTTTTTCGGTGCATCCTTAAAAGGTTAAAGGAAAAATCATTTTTCCTTTATAATATCCACAATACTCACACCGCCGGGCTGAAGTTTAATCTCAAAGTTCTGTTTGCTTCTTTCTTCCGTGTGGTCGTAGAAGTATATGAACTGATTTTTCGCTCCAGGGCTGTAGCGCACAGAAAGTACGGGGAAGTCGGACACTACTTTTGTGTCTTTCACGGGTACATACACATCGGTGTAGGCTCTTTTGTAGCGCAGTTCGTTTGTGTTGAATATATACACCCTGATGTTGCCGTCCGAAAGTTCATATGCCAGATACGGCACGTCGCACTCGACAACATCTTTGGAAATTTCAAGAACCGCAAGGCTCACTGCATCAAAGAAACCTTGTGTAACTTTGGCATATATCAGCGTATCGTGAAGAACCGTACAGGTTAATTCGGGTATCAGTTTCACATCGCCCTTTAGATTTTCTGTTCCGTCATCTTCTTTAAGAAGTTTCGCGATTTTCTCTTTGGTTTCTTCACCCATTTCAGCATTTACCACATAGGCACAAAGCGGGTAGTCGGAAAAAGCATCTTCCATAGCAAGTGTTGGCTTTATGCCCCATTTTGTTATGTTGCAACCTTTCTTTGCAGTTATAATCATTTTGCCCTTGTAGGATGCAACTTTCTTCTTTTCGTCATTAGAGAGCATATCAAAGTCGGGTACTACTATGCTTCCGTCGAAGTCTGCCATATCTTCGCTTCTTACAGCACCGCCGAGCATTGCACCGCATTTGCCCAGTTCATAGAATAGTTTGAACGGGGTAATTCTCTTGTGTTCTATGTATTCTGTGAGCATATTTTCGTACGCGGTATCAGACCAGAGCATAAGGGGAGACAGGGATTTTTTTACTTTTGCGGACATTCCGATTTCGAGCAGACGGTGTTCCTTTATCCAGTCTTCCTTTTTTATACCGTCGCAAAGACAAAGCAGATATCCCTCCAGTGCACGTTGTGCTCCGTCCTTTTTCTGAAGTTGATATGCCATCATGGTGTACAGGTCTCTTTCGTGCAAACAAGGCAGATGGTGCATCATATCCCATTCCTCGGTGGCATCCTGGAGACCCAGCATGGAAACAAGACCGCTCTTCTTGACGTGTGCCGCCGTGAGGGGCGCTATTGCCATGTAACGGTGGAAGTACAGCGGAGTGTCATCGCTTGTGGCAAAGCAGGAGGAGGGGAGGATGTTTTCCGTAATCCAGTCTACTCCCGCCTCGGAAAGCATATTGAGGTCTATGCCGAGGCAGTATCTTGTTTCAAAGGGATCTGTACAGTACATTCCCAGTACGCTCACTTCACAGCCTATGGCGTGAACTCTGTCGCAGAGTTTTTTGTAGAACTGTGCCCAGCGTTTGTTTATAAACAGTATCCATTCTTTGCGAAGATTTGCCCAGATGTAGTCGGCTCTTGCATCTTCGACTGATGCTTCGTCGCTCTTTTTGTCAATATGTTCGGGCAGTATTATACCCGTCATCTTTTCAAACTGCTCCACAAGGTCGCAGGAAAAGTCCGCATAGCACATACGTACCGTCCAGAACCAATCGGCAATGTGGATACCTTTCATGTTGTAATCTTTGAGTACACGGCAGGTCTGGTCTATGAAAAAGTCCTCGTACAGACTTCCGTCGGCAAAGTGCTTCAAAAGGCAGTGATACATTCTCACTCCGCCTCTTGCGTGGGCTTTTATCTCGGGGTGGTCTTCCACCCATTCATCGTGAAAACGGTTGTCCAGAGTGTGGGCAAAAAGAGTGAAGTAAAGTCCGCTTCCTGATTCTTTGAGACCTGTTGCAAGAGCGCGGACATCGTGGTTTGTCCACTTCTGACGTTCTCTTTCCGCATTAAAGGGAATTCCGAAGTATGCGCAGTTATCGGGAGGCAGAATGTACTCTTCCTCCATGCCTCTGTACTGATGCACAAAGTCTGCATGGTGAACCAGAGCATACACACCGTCGGGCACAAAGCCTGTCTGCTCCAAAAATCTTTTTACTCCCCTGTCGGAATCGTTTTTTTCAAATCCGAGAAGTTGAGTCCAGGTGAAAACTTTTCCTCCATTGGTTTTTTTCATCGTCATATCAATCCCTCCATAATGCAATTATAGAATAAAACATAGCCCAAAACAATACCAAAATATTACACATTTTATAATGCCCAAAAAGAAAAACGGCGGATAAAAGTCCGCCGTTTTATAATATATTATTTGTTTTCTCCCTCGAACATGGAAACCTGTTCTTTGAGTTCTGCTTTGTGCTTTTCCATGAGAGCCTTTATTCTGTTTACGGGAACAAGGAGTTGGCTTATGGTTTCGTCGTGGTTGATTGTGTCTATAAGGAGGGATATGTACTTGGACATATCTACTTCGCAGTACCACTCTTTTGTTTTGAGTTCGGGCATGCGATACACGAGGTTTGTTGTGAATACCTTGTTTATGTAGCCTTTTTCAAAAGCCTCATCGAAAGAATCCAGACCGTTGCAGAAAAGGCCGAATGCTGTGAAGATAAATATTCTTCTTGCGCCCTGTGCCTTGAGTTTGTTGGCAATGTCCAGGACGGATTCGCCTGAGGAAATCATATCGTCGACAATCATTACATCCTTGCCCTCAACACTGTTGCCCAGATATTCGTGCGCTTCAATGGGGTTTTTGCCGTTTACGATTACAGAGTAGTTTCTTCTCTTGTAGTACATACCGAGGTCAAGGCCGAGCACCGAGGAGTAGTACATACATCTGTTCATACCGCCCTCGTCGGGGGATATAACTATGGTGGATTCCTTGTCGTAGTTTATGTCGGGAACTACTCTTGTGAGTGCCTTTAACATCTGGTATGTTGTCTGAACATCGTCAAAACCGGAAATCGGGATTGCGTTCTGCACTCTCGCATCGTGAGCGTCAAAGGTTATGATGTTTGTAACACCCATATTCACAAGTTCCTGAAGTGCAAGTGCACAGTCGAGGGATTCTCTTGTGGTTCTTCTGTGCTGTCTTCCCTCGTAGAGCATAGGCATTACAACGGTAATTCTTCTTGCTTTACCGCTTATTGCGGCAATAATTCTCTTTAAATCCTGGTAATGGTCATCGGGACTCATGTGGTTTTCCACACCGTACATTTTGTATGTAACACCATGGTTGAAAACGTCGCATATTATGAAAACGTCGTTACCGCGCACGGTTTCGTTGAGTACACATTTTGCTTCGCCCGAGCCGAATCTTGGGCATTTGATTTTTGCAATATAAGTTTCTTCATCTTCGAATTCGCTGCGGAATCTTTTAAGGTAGAAGTCGATTTTATCGGCTAATTCTTCGCAGCCTTTCATACAAATAACGGTCAGTTTGCCGTAAATCGGCTTTCTTTCGTGGTTAGACACAATAGTTTCCTCCTGTATATTTGACTTGTATTGTAAATCCAATACCATATTATCACAGTCGTCGGACTTTTTCAATATTTTAGGTGAATTTTTTATAAAAAAATGTCGCTTTTTTTGAATCATATCGGTCTTTGAAATTGACATCATAAAAACCTTGTAGTATAATCTATAATGTATAATTATAACTTAGGAGACATCACAAAATGGAAAACAAGAAAACCATATTCAGCGGAATACAACCCACAGGTTGCATAACCCTCGGCAACTACGTGGGAGCACTCAAAAACTGGGTAAATCTTCAAAAGGACTACAACTGCATTTTTTCCGTTGTGGACCTTCACTCCATAACCGTTCGTCAGGACAGCACAGAACTTCGCAAGAGATGTATGGACTTTTTGTGCCAGTATCTTGCCGCGGGTATAGACGGGGAGGAAAACATAGTGTTTTTCCAGTCCCATTCCTCAACACATGCAGAACTTTCGTGGATACTTAACTGTTTTACCTACATGGGTGAACTTTCCAGAATGACACAGTTCAAGGACAAGAGCGCAAAACACGAAGACAACATAAATGCGGGACTTTTTACATATCCTGTCCTTATGGCGGCAGATATTCTTTTGTATAAGACAGACCTTGTTCCCGTTGGCGTGGATCAGAAACAGCACCTTGAACTTGCAAGGGATATTGCAGTGAGGTTCAACAACATCTACGGCGATGTGTTCACAGTTCCCGAACCCTTTATTCCCAAAGAGGGCGCGAGGGTTATGAGTCTTCAGGATCCCACGAGTAAAATGAGCAAATCGGACCCCAACGTAAACGGTTTTGTGTCAATTCTCGATGACAAAGACACCATTATGAGAAAGTTCAAAAAAGCCGTTACCGACTCCGAGGGCGAAATTGCATACCGCGAGGGCAAAGCAGGCATAAATAACTTAATAGACATATATTCTGCCGTTACAGGTAAGACAATAGACGAAACTGTTGCCGAATTTTCGGGCAAAGGCTACGGCGAGTTCAAGATGGCTGTCGGCGAAGTTGTTGCAGATGAACTCAAACCCATACGCGAAAGGTATGAGGACCTAAGAAAGAACAAAGACTATCTTGAAACCGTGTACAAAAGCGGTGCCCAGAGGGCATATTCGCTTTCCAACAGAACATTAAACAAAGTAAAAAGAAAAGTCGGTTTTGTAGACAGACCGTTCTAAAGGGAAAATAATATGGATATTACAAAACTTATACTGTGCTTCAGTCTGGCATTCGGAGTTTCGCTTGCGGCAACTCCGTTTGTGAGAATTCTGGCACACAAAATAGGGGCAATAGATATGCCCGACGCAAGAAGAGTTCACGACCACCCCATACCCCGAATGGGAGGGCTTGCCATATTCTACGGATTTCTCATATCGCTTCTGTGTTTCGCAAGGGTGGATATGCAGTTAAAAGGTATAATAATCGGTGCTCTCGTAATAGTTGCGGTAGGTATTGTGGACGATGTAAAGCAACTTGGTGCAAAGATAAAATTCGTGGCGCAACTTGCCGTGGCGCTTGTTGTGGTAGCGCACGGAGTGGTTATAGAATATATAAGCGTTCCGTCATTTATAAACGAAACGGGCATACTTTCACTGGGCTATTTTGCAATCCCCATCACCCTTTTGTGGATTGTGGGAGTTACCAACGCAGTAAACCTCATAGACGGGTTGGACGGCCTTGCGGTCGGTGTTTCTTCCATTGCCACATTTTCGCTGTTTTTCATAGCCATTCTGGCAGGCGAAATGCAGGTTGCTCTCATAACGGCGGCGCTTGCGGGAGGATGTCTTGGATTTTTGCCCTACAACTTCAATCCCGCCAAGATTTTCATGGGAGATACAGGCTCCACGTTTTTGGGGTACATTCTTTCCATTGTCTGTATTCAGGGACTTTTCAAAGGGTATGTTGTTATTTCTTTCATCATTCCCTTTCTCATACTGGGACTTCCCATATTTGACACGGCATTTGCCATTGTGCGCCGTATATGGAACAAAAAACCAATCATGGCGCCCGACAGAGGGCATCTGCACCACAAACTCATGGACATGGGATTTTCACAAAAGCAGACGGTTGCAATACTCTATATCATAACCTCCATTCTTGCATTGAGTGCAGTTGTGGTTCTGGAAGTAGGGGCATACACAGCGGCTGTTTTCGTTCTTACAATACTGGCATTTAGCATCTTTGCCTACAAGGTGTATTCGATAAATCACAAACACGCAATATCAAAGAAAAATACTGAAAAGGAAGAATAGAATTATGAAAAAACTTTTTGCACTTATACTGGCTGTCATGATGGGTTTTTCCCTTGTTTCTTTGACGGGCTGTACAAATACGGAGGACGAAGATTACGAGGTGTATGAAGACAGCGAGGACGAAGAAGATGAAGATGACTTTGCAAGTGTAGACCCTGAGCCTGAAAGCATCCGCAAAGAAAATGATAAAAAAGACGATAACGACGAGAATGAAGAAATGAAACTCAAAGCAAAAGTAAACAAAAAATACTTTGACTACCTTGGAAAAACTCCCGCGCAGATGGAGGAAGAACTCGGTGCAATGTCCGAAAGTTACTGGGTAGACGGACCGTGGTATCATTTTGGAGACTGCGAACTCTGGTTTGCTTTTTCCGAGTACGATTTTGCCGAAGATAATTCATACATACCGCTTGGTAAGTGCAATACAGTAAATGTGAGTATGGGAGAATTTCTAACAAATACAGACGATTGCGGCCTGGATGACCTGGCGGAGGCACTGGGTGTAACATTCAAGCAGGAAGAAGACCTTATGGACGGCGGATACAGTTTCAGTGCCGACTATGAGGGAAACCACATCGTATTATATGCTGATTCAAAAGAGGCTATAAACCGCAACACTTCTGTTAAGATTGTGAGGAAATAAAATTATGCTGTACAAATACAACCCAATGGGCGTATGCTCCATGGAAATCAGTTTTGAAATGGAAAACGACATAGTAAGCAACGTTAAGTTTTTCGGCGGATGCGCCGGAAACACAAAGGGCGTGGCAAAACTCTGCGAGGGCAGAGATGCACACGAACTTGTTGAACTTTTAGAGGGCATAACCTGCGGAGGTAAGGGAACATCTTGCCCCGACCAACTTGCAAGAGCGATAAAATCCGCATTGAATGATTAAAACACTTAAGGAGGATAACATGTATAGTTTCAACAACAAGAAAAGAGAAATTACTTTTGCACAGTACAATACTCCCACCCCGTGGATGAATTACCTTTCCAACGGCACTTTCCACACTATGATGAGTCAGGCGGGAGGCGGTGTGGCTTTTTACAAATCGCCCCAGATATGGAGAATAAATCATTACAAATTTTTCCACGTTCCTACCGACAGGAGCGGATTTTATACCTACATAAAAGACGGAGAAAACTACTGGTGTCCCACAAATGAACCCTGCAAGACAAAGCCCGAAAAATGGCAGTCAACCCACGGCATGGGTTACACCCGTTTTGAAGCCGAGAGAGACGGACTTACAGCGGAGGTTACATATTTTGTCGGCGAATACGAAAACGCCCTCATATGGAACATGAAGTTGAAATCCGACCGCGGCAGAAAGATAACCCTCTTTCCCTATGTGGAACTTGGTATGATGGAGTTTATGCGTGAACTTCAGTGGCAGTGCTACAACAAACACCAACTTTCCTGCTACAATGTTGGGGATATTCTGGTGTATAACTACGGGGTTGAAAATCAGCCCAAACCCGACGAAACACCTCTTGTTTACTTTGCATCCAATGCAAAGGTTACTTCCTTTGACTGTGACCGTGACGAGTTTGTAGGTTCCTACAGAAGCGAAGAAAATCCGATGAGGGTGGAAGAGGGTGCCTGCACAGGTTCTACACTCTACGGGGGAGACCCATGCTTTGCACTTCAGTTGGATGTTGACCTTGTATCGGGCGAAGAAAAAGAAATAAACATTTTCCTCGGAACTGCCATGACAGAAGAAGATGTGAAAAACAGCGTTGCAAACTGCAAATCCGGGGATTTTGTGTCCAAGTCCTTTAAAGCGCTTTGCGAAAAATGGGATAAGTATTTAAATAAATTCCAATGCGAAATCCCCGACAAAGATGCCCAGACAATGATTAACATCTGGAATCCCTATCAGGCGGAGCGCAACTTCCAATTTTCCAGAAACATCAGTTACTACGCCACGGGAACATTCCGAGGTGTCGGTGTAAGGGATACCGCGCAGGATATCCTTTCGATGGTGCCTTTCGATTTGAGACGTGCCAAGGATAAACTCAATCTTCTCTTTACCCAGCAGTACAGCGACGGTCACTGTAATCATTACTGTTTCCCCACAGAGGGCTGGGAGCCTGTAACAAGAATCCACTCGGATAATCACCTATGGCTTGTTATGGCTTGCTACAACATTGTTATGGAGGAGGGTAATTTAGATTATCTTGACGAGGTTGTTTCCTACTACGACGGCGGCAGTGCCACAGTGTGGGAACACATACAAAAGAGCATAGATTTCTGTATGGCAAACAGGGGCGGAAACGGTTTTCCGCTGATGCTCTCTTCCGACTGGAACGATATGCTCTACAAAGTATGCCGTGAGGGTAAGGGCGAAAGCATATGGACTTCCATGCAGTTTGGCACCGTGCTCCCGATGATTGCAAAACTTGCAGAATTAAAAGGCGAAGACAACAAGCGCTATCTTGATATATATGAAGAACAGAAAAAACTTGTTAACGAAAAAGCCTGGGACGGCGCCTGGTACAGACGTTGCATAACCGACGACGGCACTTTCATAGGAAGCGAAAAGGAACCTCAGGCAAAGATATGGCTCAACACCCAGTCCTGGTCCGTAATAAGCGGTATGGGCGATAACGGCAAACAGGCTATGGACAGCGTAAAGAAGTATCTTGACACCGAACTCGGCATCAAGAAAATCCATCCCTCCATGGAAACCGACTACCCCACAAAGGACGGCAACCTCACCTGCTACAACAAAGGATGCGGTGAAAACGGAAGCGTGTTCTGCCACGCAAACACCTGGGCAATAATTGCAGAGTGTATGCTGGGAAGAGCGGAAAATGCCTATAAGTACTATCATCAACTTCTTCCCATGATAGCGCAGAAAAAAGCAGGCGATTGGCGTTATAAGGCGGAACCCTATGTGTATGCTTCCAACATTTTCGGACCCGAAAGCGACAAGTTCGGCCTTGCCAATGTAAGTTGGCTCACGGGAACTGCCGCGTGGATGTATGTGGCGGTAACGCAGTATATGCTGGGCGTAAAGGCAGATTGGAACGGACTTTCCGTAAATCCGTGTCTTGCTCCCGAAATGCTTCCTGCAAAGGTAAAAAGAGAATTCCGCGGATGCGTGTATGATATTACAATCACCAAAAATGAGAAAGTATTCATAGAACACGTTGACGGAAGAAAAGAATACAGTATCACTATTTAACAAGAATGGGTTTGTAAAAAAATTGTTTGAATTTTTTACAAACCCTTTTTTACATTCCCTTTTTTAATACACATTTCCCTCTCCCGTGGCATATTATGACAATGTACTTTTTGGGAGGGATTTATTTGGAAGAGATTTTTGTTTGCGGCGGAGACAAACGCTCGGAGTATATAAAAGAGTATTTTGAGAAGACGGGATACAGGGTAAGAACTTTCGGACACGGCAAAGAGGGTGAAAACCTGAAAGATGCCAAAAAATGTGACATCACGGTTCTGGGTCTTCCGGCCCTTAAGGACGGGCAGGTTTACATGCCTCTTTCACAAAAGAAAGTAACCTTTGGCGAACTTTTGTCGGCTCTTAAGAGCGGTTCCTATCTTTTTGGCGGAAGATTTACCGACTCGGACATCTCGCTTGCGGCGAGTTTCGGCATAACGGCCATAGATTATTCCGAAGATGAAATTTTCCAGACGGAAAATGCTCTCTATACTGCTGAGGGTGCTCTCGGTGCCATTGTGGACAATACGGATATTTCGCTTTGCGGTATGAAAATCCTTGTGACGGGCGGAGGCAGAATTTCCAAGGCTTTCTGCTCCCTTTTGGGAAATGTGCCCTGCAGTGCAGATGTGTACGCAAGGCGTGAACTCCAGAGGACATTTTTTACTATGAGGGGCAACAAGACATTGCACGCCCTTTCAAGTCTTTCGGGCTATGATGTTGTGGTGAACACGATTCCTGCGGGTGTTTTCTCCCGTGAGATTCTTGCTACTTTAGATGAAAATGCCCTTGTGGTGGATTTGTCTGCAAGACCGGGATATGTTCCAAAAGACATTTGCGGCGAACTGGGTATAAAACTCTTGTATCTGCCGGGAATCCCTCTCAGGAGTGCTCCCCGTTCTGCCGGAATTGCTGCGGCAAAGGCTGTGGAACGTATGTACAGGTGGTGGGGAGTGAAAAACACAGAGGGGATTTGAATACTATGACAATAGAGGGAAAGAAAATCGGCTTTGCCGTTTGCGGATCCTTTTGCACTTTCAAAAGGGTTATGCCTCAGGTTGAAAAACTCATTTCGATGGGAGCAGAGGTTTATCCTGTAATGAGTGAGATAGCATACTCCACAGACACCCGTTTCGGCAAAGCGGAGGATTTCAGAACGTTTTTGGAAGAGACGACAAAAAACAAAATCATAAATTCAATAAAAGGGGCAGAACCCATAGGACCCAAAGGGTATCTGGATGCCCTTGTGATTGCACCTTGCACAGGAAATACTCTTGCCAAAATTGCAAGCGGAATCACGGATTCCTGCGTATCCATGGCGGCAAAGGCAAATCTTAGAAACGGGAGACCGCTTGTTATTGCGATATCCACAAACGATGGTCTGGGTGCCAATGCGAAAAACATCGGCACACTTTTACAAAAACAGAATGTGTATTTCGTACCTTTCGGTCAGGATGACTGCTTCGGGAAACCTCAGTCGCTTGTTGCGGATATGGAAAAAATTCCCGAAACTCTTATGTGGGCACTGGACCTCAAACAAATTCAGCCTGTTTTGTTTTGATGGCAACAAAAAAGAGCCGCTCCGAGAGCGGTTCTCAGCGTGTCGATAAAGTCGACGCGCTGGCAGACAAACGAAAATGAACGCAGACGAGGAAGCGCGAAGAAGGCAGTACAAAGGTACGGCAATGAGCGATGACGAAGTAAGCAAAGTGTATAAAATCCTGTCTTTTGGCATTTGTGCCAAAAGCAACCTTAAATTAAAAGGGTTTGTAAAAAATCGTTT
>JAZNJU010000012.1:0-2132 GCA_045578205.1 Clostridia bacterium
GATAAGAGGCGGTTATAATGCAAAAAGAGATATCGAAAAGGTAAAGGCTTTGAGAGATGCTTTGGGATATGATTTTGACCTTGCTATAGACTGCGGTCAGGGTTATGTACCTTTTGCATGGTCTGCCAAGGAGGCTATAGGAGTAGTAAAGGGACTCGAAGAATACAAACTTATGTTTATAGAAGAGCCTTGCCGTACAGATGAACTTGATGTTTATGCACAGGTTAAGAAAGAGAGCGGTGCCACACCCATAGCAGGTGGCGAGAACGGATGTTCTATTTTTGAATACAAGGCACTTATAGATAATAAATGTGTAGATATAATTCAGCCCGATGTTACTCATGCGGGCGGTATCACAGAGGTAAAGAGGGCTGCAGAATATGCTGCGTTAAACGGTATTACCGTAGCACCTCATGTATTCCGTTCGGGGGCTTCGTTTGCTGCACATCTTCACCTTTTAAGTGCTATACCAAATGCACTCATATGCGAGTTCCAGCAGATTGCAAACCCACTTCGTGAAGAACTTCTCAATCAGCCGATAAAGATGGTAAACGGTGAGATAGTAGTTCCCGATGAGCCGGGTCTCGGAATACATATAAATGACGAAATAATAGAAAAATATGCGTATATTCCCGGTAGCGAACAAAGATTCAAGGTGGAAACAAAATAATGATAACCGATTTAAAAAGACTGGATTTTGCAAATATAGATTGTAAATCTTCCATACTTGTTAAAGGATATCCCGAAGACGAATCGATAAACATAGGTTGTTTCGGATACTATTTTAAAAATGGCGGCAAAAATGTAGTCATAGATACCGGCATAGAGGATATAGATACCGTAAACCTTACCAAATCCAGTACCGATGACTGGAAAAGGTCAGATGGCGAAATGACCGTTGTCGAAAACCTCTCACGCATAGGTGTGCGTCCCGAGGATATAGACGAGGTGTACCTTACACATTCTCACTATGACCATATATCGGGCGTGTGCAATTTTGTAAACGCAAGGATATACATGGCTAAGCAAGAGTACAGATATCTATGCACGCCGTCAAATCCTCACAACCGATTTCTTTCGGATGTAATAGCGTTTTTGGAAAGCAAGGCAAAAGAGGGTATGCTTACTCTTATAGACAAGGAGTATTCCTCGGGAGATATTACCTGCAGGGTTGTAGGCGGACATACTGTAGGTAGCATGCTCATTTTTGCAGGAGAATTTCTCTTTACGGGAGACAGTATATTTCTGTTGGAAAGCATAGAGATTGGCGCACCCATTGGCTTTTCAAATGATGAAAAAGCCTCACTTGAGGCACTTGTAATTTGCATAAATCACAAAGGAACTGTCCTTACAGGACACGATAAGAAAGGAAATGCGTATGTTTGATTTAAGCGGAAAACTTGCTCTGGTTACCGGTTCCAGCCGGGGAATAGGAAAGGCTATAGCCAAGAGCCTTCTTATGGCAGGTGCAGATGTTATAATCCACGGAAGAAGCAACGGCGATAATCTTCGCAGTGCACTTTCGGAATTAAAAACCATCAGAGAAGGTGTATATGCTGAATACGCAGATACATCAAATCCCGAAGAAATAGAAGCAATGTTTTTGAGAATAGAAAAAAATATCGGTAAGCCCGATATATTGGTTAACAATGCTGCAGTACTCAGCCGTAAGCCCTTTATGGAACTCGATTATAAAGAGTGGGACAGAATAATGCAAACCAATTCACGCGGTTACTTTCTGTGCAGTCAGTATGCGGCGAAAAATATGATAGAGAAAAAGAACGGAAGAATTATTAATATTTCCTCTATTTCTCAATTTGAAGCCGCCCCGGGAAGAATACATTACTGTGCTTCAAAAGCGGCTATAGGCATGCTTACAAAAGGTCTTGCGTTAGAACTTGCACCATATGGTATTACTGCCAATGCTGTTTTGCCCGGAAGTATCCATACCGATTTTAATAATGATGTATTAAGCGACAAAACCTATTATGATAACTGTGTGGCAGGTATTCCTCTGGGCAGAATCGGCAAAAGCGATGATATAGCCGGAGCCGTGGTTATGCTCGCCTCCGATGAGGCATCGTATATAAGCGGAGCAGAGATTGTAATAGATGGTGCAAAAACAGTTTTTT
>JAZNJU010000013.1:0-1905 GCA_045578205.1 Clostridia bacterium
CCCGGAATGTGGTCCTCGTAATTTGGAACATCCTCTGCCATAGCAGTTACTCCGGGGACTATAACCATAGTCACGGAAAGTGCTATGCAAAGAATCATTGCCAGTATTCTTTTCATTTTTATTTCCTCCTTGTTGAATATAAATCAATTATCTTGTTTAAGTTTATCATAGTTATTTTACTAAAATCAAGCAATACAAAAAAATGACAAAAAACTCCCAAAACGCAGTAGAAAAGTGCACTTTTTTAATACACTAATATAAAAAAAGTGCACAAAAAAGCGGTTTTGCATAAATTGACAAAACCGCTTTCAAATTTTATTTCATTTCATCTGAAGTTATGAATCTGTAGCCGTATTCTTTCAAGGTTTTTCCGAGAAGGAAGAATTTTTCCTCGCAATCGGGCTGATAGTTATAGTAATCGGGATAGAAATACTGTTCGTGTACACAAGTACCGATGTATTCGCTTCCGTTTAACTCTTCAAGTCTTTTGGTGATACTTTCGGGGGTATTTGAGTTGAGGCAAGGACCTCTGCCGATATTTCTGAAACGAATACCCGTTTCTCCATCATATATAGACGCCTGCTTATACAAAATCTCATTGGACTGCTCTTCGGATATATGATTGTAACCGCAGATTGAAGAAGCAACAGCATCTTTTCTTCCCGGTCTTGTGAAAAGCATGGTTTCCGGTTGACGATTGTGCTTAAGTCTTGCGGCATGACCGTAAGGAAGCACATTGTCATCACCTGTAAATTCTCTTTTTTCACCCATACTGGGAGAAAGAAACTTGACACCGCAATCTGCAAGGGCTTTACAACCCGCCTTACTTATAGGAAGCCAGTGAGGTACTATTGCGTGGCCAATGGATTTTTCACCTGCAAAACGCTTCACTTCGTTTATGACTTGCTCATAATTATTCTTAACAAGTTCGTATGTAGCGTTTACATAGGGATAATCGGGAAATTCCTGCTTTGCATGAAATGCAAGTCTCAACCAGTCGGAATTTGCCTCGAATTCTTCCTTGTATATATCGGGCATTTCAGAGAGTGTAAATTCTTCTGCCTCACCATAGAAAAAATCCGTTCTGTAGAAAAGATTGAGTTGTGCTGTCATTCCATACTCATCGTGACCTTTTTTGAGCATTTTGAAAAAGAAGTTGTTAAAAAGTGATTTCGGTCTTTCCTTTGCAACATCCCTAAAGCACCAGATAGTATCATCAACAAAAAAATATGCAACTTTTTCCATATGATTAACCTCCGAAAGAAAACATCAATTTCTTTGTATTATGGCATTTTGAAAAACAAAAGTCAATAGAAAAATTCAAACGATATGGAAGAAACCGAACTATATGTTTTCAATCTGCCAATCAATCTCTCCCTCACCCATGGATACAAGAATTTCGTTTGCCTTTTTAAAATGACCGCAACCGAAAAATCCGCGCGAAGCAGAAAGAGGACTCGGGTGCACAGAAGTCAGAACATGGTGAAAATCCGTATTTATCAGTTGAATTTTCTCTTTTGCATTATTTCCCCAGAGCAGGAATATTACAGGTTTTTCCCTGGAATTTAACTTGCGGATTACTTCGCTTGTAAAGATTTCCCAGCCTTTCCCTCTGTGGGAATTTGCCATATCTTTCCGTACAGTGAGTGCAGTGTTTAGAAGAAGAACTCCCTGCTTTGCCCATTTCACCAAATAACCGTTGTTTGGTATATAACAACCGAGTGAATCTTTGAGTTCCTTGTACATATTGCGAAGTGACGGAGGTACGGGTATTCCCGGTTTGACCGAAAAAGCAAGACCGTGCGCCTCACCATCACCGTGGTACGGGTCCTGACCCAATATAACTACCTTTACATCTTCATATGAGGTGCATTTGAGCGCATTGAAGATATCATACATGGGAGG
>JAZNJU010000014.1:0-25764 GCA_045578205.1 Clostridia bacterium
CTACTTTCCGTGAGTCCACTGCTTGGTGTATGGAAGTTTTGGAAAAAGCGGGCTTTTCAGATGTGCGTCGTATTTCGCATAAAGCTGATGGAGAAACAGCTTCATTTGATTTTATTATGCCTCAGGCATGGGATCTTTGCGGTCGTTCCACATTAGAGATTGTTGAGCCTGTAAAAGAACTGATAGCCGATACAGATATTGATACCATTTATGTATCGGAATATTCTGCTCCCACGCCGGAAGGTGGCCTTACGGCTGAACTTGTGGATTACGCCGATTTAGATCCGGAAAATCCTGATTGTAAGGGCAAATATGTTTTTCATCGTGGTTATCTCCCCGCACAGCATCCACTTTATAATACATTGGCATCGGCAGGGTGTGCAGGTATTGTATTTTCTGCATTTGAAACTACACAGCATGAGCCTGAAAAACCAACATGGACCAATGGCCATGGACACATCGGTTGGTATCATCTCAAAGAGGATCCTGTTGTTCCGGTCTTTTCTGTTACGCCAAAAAAAGGTATAGAACTGTTAGAACTATTGTCAGAGGGTAAGGTTGTTCTGCATGGCAAAATGAACACCAAGCTTTACGACGGAGAGTTATACACATTAACAGCAACGATTCCCGGAAAGTCAGAAGACGAATTTGCACTTTTGGGACATCTGTATGAACCCTTTCATTCGGATGATAGTCAGGGGTTTGGTATTGGTGTAGAAGTGGCAATTATGCTTAAAAAACTTATAGAGGACGGCATATTGCCTCAGCCGGAAAGAACCCTGAGGTTGGTTTTTTCTATGGAACGCTATGGATTTGCTGCCTTTTTTGCAAATCATGATAAGAAGGTTTTAGCTGCCACAAGTATTGATACGATGACTTGCCAAGGAACTGAAACATTAAATTTGGGATTTAGTATTGTGGAAACACCACTATCCCTTCCTTTCTTTGGCGATATATTGTTTGGCGAACTGATGAATAGTTTTTGTCCGGATATTCATTGGAATTTTTTACCCGGCACTTTATCAGATGACTGTTGGATGAGTGAAAAAACAGTTGATATTCCCACAAATTGGTGTGTAAGCAGTTCTTATGACAGACGGAGTGATTATCATCATTGTAGTGCACCGATTTTTGATGCTGTCCAGTATGAAAAATTAGAAAAGTTTGTTCCTATGCTTGGAGCATATGTTGCGATAATGATATGCGCAAACAAAGAACAGTTTGCAAAATTGGCTGTTCTAATTGAAAAGACAGCAACAAAAAGACTTGCAATGAAGAAAAATCTGGTGGCAGGAAACGCAGCGAAAGGAAAACTTTCAAAACAGGATGCCAAGTGGCAAAATAAGAAAGAAGAACTGCTTTATATCGGAAGAATGGAGTCATTCAACCGCTTTTATCCGGGCGTTGCAGAGCCCGAACTTCCGTTTCATTGGGCAGATAAATTTTTCAATTCGCTTCCTGAAAGAGAATTGACACAGGCGGAAAAAAGAGCCAATAGCATACGGTATCGCATAAAATCTACAGGCATGCCGTTTTCGCAAGCTCGCGTTCCGATAGCTGAGCGTGTTTCGTGGCCGGATAGCCCTGAACTTGTATGGGCACTTTTGTCCCCAAAGCGGACAGTGTTAGATGCTATTCGCCTGCAGGATGCGGCATGGGATGTTACTACAACTGATGAGAAGATCAATTACTATTTATCGTATTTTTCTTTTTTGGAAAAATACGGATATTTAGAAGAAATCAAATAGCATCTTTTTATAGGAAGAATGTTGCAGATGCGTAATCTTTTAGTGAACAGAGCGAAGAGAAGAGAAACTTTTTGGTCCGGTCTTGACATGAATTCTGTCTAATTATAGAGGAAAGAGGAGCAACAAATGGAACAAAGAGAAATTTTGATAAAATCAACTTTGGATTTAACAATGCAACCGTCGTTATTTTATAAATCAATGAGCAATGAAAAACGTCCGCTGTTAGTTGGTCTTCATACATGGAGTTACGACAGATTTAATCAGATCAATAATATGTTGCCATATGCCGAAAAGTATGATTTTAATTTGTTGTTGCCTGAGTTCAGGGGAAGTAATTTAAAAACAAATCCTGTTTGTACTCAGGCTTGTGGTTCGATTTACGCAAAACAGGATATAAAAGATGCTATTGATTATGTCATAGTTAACGAGAATGTAGATAGTGAAAACATATTTTTATTAGGCTTGAGCGGAGGAGGACACATGTCTCTTCTCATGGCAGGATTTTGCCCTGAATATTTCAAAGCAATTGGGGCATATGTGCCGATTACTGACCTTGAAAAATGGACAAAGCAAAAAGATAATTATTGTGAGCATGTTTTGGCATGTTGCAGTGACAGCGCTGACGAAATGAAGAAAAGGTCTCCTTTATCTTATGTAGAGAACATTGCAAAATCAAACTTGAAAATTTTTCACGGTAAATTTGACACTGTCGTTCCCGTGTCGCATAGTTTGGAATTGTATAAAGAAATAATGTTAAAACATCCGGACGCGCGAATATTTCTTGATATTTTTGATGGCGGTCATGAAATAGACATGGAAACGGCTTTTTATTGGATCATATCACAGTATGAGGGAGTAAGAAACGCAAAGGTTACCGGTTGACGCTTAAGAACACAGGGCACGGTTCTGTTTTCTTTTAGTTTGTGTCAAGTCTATAAAATTTAAAATTAAAATAATGGTAAACAAGGTGGTATTTATTATGGCATATTTTATGAATCAAATGACGGTGCAGGATATGGAGAATGCAATCCAAAAGACCAAGACTGTTATTATTCCCACAGGTGTAGTGGAACAGCATGGTTATCATCTTCCGCTTTCTACAGATATATTAAATGCAACAAGACCGCTGGAACTTGCCGGAGACAAACTTAACGCTGTTGTAGCTCCGTCTGTGAATTACTGTTTTTCCGGCGGAGAACTTATGGGAACGGTAAATGTCAGTCCCAATACCTTTGGATTGTATATCTCTGAAATTTGTTCAGAATTTATACGTATGGGATTTGAAAATATTATTGTTTTTTTAGGACATGCAGGTACTGACAATTTGAATGCGCTGAAAAACAGTTTGCAGATGCTTTTACGCCGTAGCCCGGATATGTACGAAAAAGCCACTATATCGTTAATGGAGGCGTGGAAGTTGTCTCCAACATGGCTTGGCGGATTCGGTCTTGAGCCGGAACACGATTTTCATGCAGGTATGATGGAAACAGGATTAATGATGTACTGGAATCCTGAACTTGTCAGGGATGAAATCGTGATGGATGACGATTATATTTCCCGAATGATGCGTACCGATCAGGACTGGTTTGAAAAACGAGAAAAGCGTATTGACAGTCCCTTTATGGTAGAAAAAGTGAGTCAAAGAGAGGAAATTAAGATTGGTGTAATGGGGCTGCCTCATGAAGCAACCCGGGAATTGGGCGAAACTATCTGTAATGAAATTATTGCCAACTTGGTGGACTATGTTAATTTGCTGGAAGAAAACAGAAAAGATATATAAACAGTAAGTTGGCTGTGGTATTAACAATTTTAAAATTTTCCGATGTTTTCAAAACTCAGATAGCAATTACTTTAATCAAATCTTTGTGGCATATATAGATTAATCAGATATTATTAAATAAAACTTTAAGTTGCCATTTCATATATGCCACAAGGTTTGTTTTTCATAGTTGTATATGGTGTGATTTAATGATGAAAAAATTGACAATCATATATTATATCTATGATATGCTATAGTCATATTCCGGATTGACCGGTCCATAGAAATGTGAACGGAATTAGAATTGAGTGGGCGAAATGTGTTGTGAAAACGAGATATAATAAGTATATATTTATATGTGATTAATCACATATAATAATAGAGAGGTATTGTAGATAATGCTTGACACAAGTTATGATATATGATACACTGACCTCAGTGATCGCGTTACAGGATCCTGTGAGGACTGTGACCAAGGGAGTTCCTGCGGGGACTCCTTTACTTAATTCTTAATGCAATGGGATTCCCTCAAAACTGGAAACAGATATAGAGTAATTGATTTTAATAATAGAAACATCTCCCACAAGCATCTTCAATTATGAATGCGAATACCATGGGCGGTCTGTAAAGGGTAGGGCTTAAGGCTTACCCTTTAATTTTTTGCATAAAAACAGGTCGAGGTTTTTCTTGGTATTTTGCCCATAAAATCAACCTGCCGATTCCATCTTCCATTAGTCGGTTATTTGGTCGGTTTTCTGATAATAGCATTTGTCCTGCCAAGGACATCAATTTTAAAGCCGGTTTTACTTACAAATCAACTTATTCGTAGTGGAACGAGTATTGGTGCTTGTACGAGAATGGAATTTGGCTTACCCGCCTTGTAGGGTTATGAGCCCTTGGGCGAATAACTTGCTTTCTCGCCTCATAACCATTTATCCCAATATTTTTGGTCGGCTCATGCAAAAACGGAGATATGACAGTTAATTTTGGTTATTTCGTAAATCTGTTTACAGTATGTTATGCGGAAAATTCTTTCTGTAGGATAGCGGTGTATATCCCGTCTGGCTTTTGAACTTGCGTATAAAGTAGTTGTAATCGGCAAAACCCACCTTTTCGCTGATTCGGGAAATTGCAAGTTGGCTTGTTGTCAGGTAGTGCTTGGCAAGGTCGATTTTTTTAAGTGCAATATAGTTTGAAACGGAAGTGTTAAAGTATTTGTGTGACAATTGATACAACTTGTTTTGGGATATATTGAAATTTTTGCATAAATCTTCAATTTTAATTTGTTTTGTTATGTTTTGTGTAATATAACTGTCTATTGCGGACATCAACGCGTTTTTTTCTATTTTGATGGTCTGGCTTACATAAAGATATATGGTGCACATAGACAGGAAGTTTGCTGCAGCATTTATTTGTCCGTAGGTTAATATCGGAAGTTCTTTGTAATATTCTTCAATCTCTTCTTCGCTCATACCGTATTTTCTGCAAAGCCTTTTTACGTTGTTTAAGTTTACATATTTCTCCTCGGCATCGCGTATTTGTCCGAACATTATGTATGCAATAATTCCCTTTTCGTATCGGACGGGAATTACTGCATCAAGAAGTCCTGCATGGCAGGAAAAGATATACGGTTTATCTGTTTTGGCGGCAGTTATACAGGCGTTTTTGTCGGATGCAAAGCAATTTTTATTGCCGCAGGGATTTTCTTTTACATTTTTGCACAAACATTTTGGCGAAGACGGATACACCATAATCTGATTAAAGTCTGAGTCCCATATGCTTGTGGTGGCACGGGTAAGTTCATAAAAGTCCTTTATTATTTTCATAAGTTTTTCATGGTTAAATATTATCATATATATCACCCTAATCAGTATTATCACATGTTTGGTGAAAAGTGTCAATATCAATTTTGGTAAGAAAATGCTATTTTTTACAGTAATGGTGCATATAAACGGTGTTACTGTGTTTGATATAATTAAGTTACTATATCAGATACACAGGAGGTATTTTGTGGATATATATAAACAAATTGACAGATTGATTTCGTATGGAATAATGACAGGACTTACAGAAGATATGGACAGAACATATGTTCGTAACAGACTTCTTGCTCTTTTGAAACTTGATTCTTACGAAGAAACAGGAAGTATTTGCGAAAGTGTTGACGACCTTGGACATATACTCACTTCAATAACCGATTTTGCAGTAGAAAAAGGACTTACAGAGGATAGTATTGTGTACAGAGATATGTTTGATGCTGCTGTTATGGATATACTGACACCGTATCCGTCTGAAGTCATAAAAACATTCAATAGTCTGCATAAAGTTTCTTCCAAAGATGCGACAGACTACTTCTACAAGTTATCCTGCGACAGCAATTACATAAGACGGGACAGAATAAAAAAAGATATTAAATGGACTGTTGACAGCGAATATGGTAAAATAGAAATAACAATAAACCGTTCTAAACCCGAAAAGGATCCCAAGGCTATTGCCGCGGCAAAATTTGCATCGGATATATCCTATCCCAAATGCCAACTTTGTATGGAAAATGAGGGGTATGAGGGGAGGATAAATCATCCGGCAAGACAAAACCACAGAATTATTCCTGTTGATATCTGCGGTGAAAAATGGGGACTTCAGTATTCACCCTATGTTTATTACAACGAGCATTGCATAGTTTTAAATTCGAAGCATGTACCAATGGTAATTGACCGAAGTGTATTTTGTAAACTCCTTGATTTTGTCAATAAGTTCAACCACTATATGATAGGCTCAAATGCTGATTTGCCCATCGTTGGAGGTTCTATCTTAAGCCACGAACATTTTCAGGGCGGAAACCATGTGTTTGCCATGCACAGAGCCGAAAGCGAACGTTTTTATGAAATAAAAGGATTTGAAAATGTGGAAGTGAGCACATTGAAGTGGCCTATGTCCGTAATCCGTCTTAAATCCGAAAGAGCGGATGATATTATAAATCTTTCCGACAGAATTCTCACAAAATGGCGAAATTATACGGATGAAGAAGCGTTCATTTTTGCGCAAACCCTCGGTGAAAATCACAATACAATTACCCCGATTGCAAGTATGGTTGATGGTAAGTATGTAATGGACTTAGTCTTAAGAAACAATATCATAACAGACGAGCATCCATTGGGTGTATATCATCCTCACGCAGAACTTCACCATATCAAGAAGGAAAACATCGGACTTATTGAGGTAATGGGACTTGCTGTTCTTCCGTCGAGACTGGTTGAAGAACTTGATGCCTTGGCAGATGCGATAATAAACGGTAAAGACATGGCGAAAAATGAAAAGACTTCTGCACATAAGAAGTGGGCAGAAGAAATTATACGAAACCACCCCGAGATTAATAAATCCAATATAAATGATATTTTGAAATTGGAAGTTGGAAAGGTATTTGTAAAAGTATTAGAGCACGCAGGTGTGTACAAGCGTGACGAAAAAGGAATAAAAGCATTCGAATATTTTATGAGCAGTTTGGGAGGAAGCAATGAAACTTAATGAAATGAAAAAAATGTTTACAGACCTCTACGGCGAGGGTGATATGAGAATTTTCACTTCACCGGGCAGGGTAAATCTCATAGGAGAACACATAGACTATTGCGGAGGATGTGTTATGCCTGCCTCACTTACCATGGGTACAACCGTAATTGCAAGAAAACGCGATGACGGTGTAATAAGACTCAAGGCAACCGACCTTGATATTATGGTGGAAACTACCGTTGCCGATATGCACAATCTCAAAGGCAAACTGAAATGGGGAGATTATCAGATTGGTGTTGCACTGGAACTTATCAAAGCAGGCTATAATGTAACAGGATGCGATTTGCTCTATGATGATACCGTACCTCACGGAGGCGGACTTTCTTCCTCTGCGGCTATAGAAGTTTCGACTGCGCTTTGTCTTTCCGCCTTTGCAAATGAAAATGCAGGTGTGTCAAAGGATATAGACATGGTGGAAATGGCTCTTATATCACAGAGAGCAGAACACAACTTTATAGGTGTCAAATGCGGTATTATGGACCAGTTTGCTTCTGCAATGGGTAAAAAAGACCATGCCATTTACTTAAACTGCGCAACACTCGAATATGAGCATATTCCTCTTCGCCTGAATGACAGCAGTATAGTTCTTACAAATACCAATGTGAAACATTCACTCGGAAGTTCAAAATACAACGAGAGAAGAACGGAGTGTGAGGAGGGTCTTAATGCTCTTAAAACGGTTATTTCCGATATAACCGAACTTGCAGATTTAACCATAGAACAGTTTGAACAGTATAAGGATGTGATAGAAAACCCCGTTACCCGAAAGAGAATAAAACACGTTGTCTATGAGTGCGAGAGAGTCCGCATAAGTGCAGAGGCAATGAAAAATGACGATATAGAAGAATTCGGCAGATGTATGAACGAATCTCACGATTCGTTAAGAGACGATTATGAGGCTACTTGCCCCGAACTTGATTTTGTTGTGTCCGAGGGCAGAAAGATAAGCGGTGTGCTCGGCATAAGAATGACAGGTGCAGGCTTTGGCGGTTGTACTGTTGCAATTATAAAGAATACCGATGTAAATGAATTTATAGAGAGTGTAGGAAAAGCATACGAAGATAAATTCGGACATAGAGCATCGTTTTATGTTTCAGACACAGGTGACGGCGGAAGAGAAATATATTGAGACTGAATTTTGCTCAATTATATACTGTACAAATATCGAAACTGTGTTATAATAAACACATTAAGGATATTTTTAGGCATAGCCTAAAAATCTGAGATGTGTTTATTGAAACGGTGTGAAGCAAGCCGTTAAAAAGGCTTGCATTAATGTTATAATAAACACAATCAAAGATATTTTAACCGCAATTTCTTATAGAAGGAGTATATGAAATCATGAGTATTACGAAGTCAAAATTCGGAAAATGCAATGGAACGGACGTGTATGAATACACTCTTGAAAATGGAAAAGGGCTCAAAGCACGCATATTAAGTCTCGGAGGAATCATACGCACAATTGAGTACAAGGGAGTTGATGTTGTCCTCGGCAGAGACAGTGCGGAAGAATACGAACGAAACTCGGGGTATTTCGGTGCTGTAATAGGCAGAAATTCCAACCGTATAGCAGGGGCAAAATTCACTCTCGGAGGGAAAACGTACACCCTTAATGCAAATAACGGCGCAAACAATATTCACGGCGGACTTTGCGGATTTGATAAGAAGATATGGGAGGCTGCGGAAAGTGACGGGGATGAGCCGTCTTTGGTCCTTTCAACGGTAAGTCCCGACGGGGAAGAGGGATTCCCCGGAAATGCACAAATCAGGGTTACATACACTGTTACAAGCAAAAATTCTCTTCGCATACATTACGAGGCGGTCTCTGATGCCGACACGGTGATGAACCTTACAAATCATTCGTATTTCAACTTAAACGGTCACGACTGGGGAACGATAGAGGGACACACACTGTGGCTGGATGCGGATTTCTACACCCCAAATTCCAATGACTGTATCCCGACGGGAGAAGTTCTTTCGGTTTCGGGTACACCCTTTGACTTTTCCACTCCCGAAACCATTGGCGAGAGGCTTGCTATGGCACATCCTCAGACAGAACTTTTCAAAGGATTTGACCACAACTTTGCACTAAACGGAACAGGATACCGTAAGGTGGGCGTTTTAAAGGGTGATAAAAGCGGTATCGCAATGGAGGTTTATACCGACAGACCCGCAGTCCAAATCTACACCGCAAACGGTATGGATAACACCAGAGTGTGCAAGGGGGGAGCGCTTTACTCACCCCATGGTGCAATCTGCCTTGAAACACAGGCGTTTCCCGACAATCTGAGGCGTTCTCATTTTCCAAGCGCCGTACTCAAAAAAGGTGAAATTTTCAGTACTGTTACGGAGTATCTGTTTATATAGCACGGGTGACGGAGGCAGGCAACTTCTGTCCTTAATAAAATTTATGTCTAAAAACTTGACAAACACATAACCCTGTGATATAATACAACTTAATTTCAAACGCTGTGATGCGGAATAGTACGCGAGAATTTTCGCCTTGAGAGAGATGCCGGGCGGTGCGAGGCATCGGGAAAACTTTGCAGAACTCACCGCGGAGCGGTTGCCATGAAATTTCAGTAGTGGCAAACGGGAACTCCCGTAACAGAGTTGAGATGTGTTGGCATCTAAAGGGCATCCTTTTCGGATGAAGAAGAGTGGTACCGCGGAAACACGATATTTGGCGTTTTCGTCTCTTTGAAAAGGCAAAGAGATGAGAACGCTTTTTTGTTTAAAAATCTATTTTTATATATTATTTGGTGTTTGAGAGGAGTTTTCAAAAATGAAGAAAATCAGCATTACGGATATTACGCTTAAAAAACTTGCGGAAGAACGTGAGGTTTCCCTGCTTTTCCGTGAAAAATCAGCAATAGCAAGTTGCGCAGATTCAATCGGTGCAGATGCCATTGAACTTCCCAACGTAAAAAATCTTCGTGAAGACACAATTATCTACAAAACAATTGCGCAGAATGTACAAAACGCCGTTCTTGCAATTGCTGTGGGTTTTGACAAAGATAGTATTGCATCGGTTTGGGAATGTGTAAAGGATGCAAAAAAACCACGTCTTCAGATTGAACTTCCCGTATCTACAATTCAGATGGAATATACATATCACGTTAAGCAGAATGTAATGCTCGAAAAAATTGCAGAACTCACCAAAGAAGCAAAGACATTTTGTGAAGATGTTGAATTTTGTGCTCTTGATGCCACAAGAGCCGATGTGGATTTCCTCATTGCCGCAGTAAAAGAGGCAGAGAAAAACGGTGCGGGCATTATAACAGTTTGCGACAATGCGGGCTCTGCAACCCATAGTGAAATTGCAAGTCTTACGCAAAAAGTAAAAGAAGCGGTCAATGTGCCCGTGTATGTTCAGGTTTCTGACCGCATCAGTATGGCTGTTGCATCTGCATTTGAGTGTGTTGCAAAGGGTGCCGATGGCCTCAAATGTGCAATGGCGGGCAAGGATGTTCTCTTAATGGGTGAAATTTCCGATGCAGTAAGTGTGTGCGGAGACAGGATAGACGCTTCCATACAGTTAAACGGAACAAAGATACACTCCAGTATTGACGATTTGCTTTCAAACATAAATCACGAGGAATACAGAGCAGAAAAGACAGTAAGCGACAAGAAAAAGATTCTTCTGGATTCCGATTCAACACTCGCGCAGGTTGCCAATGCGGCTGAAGTTCTGGGATACGAACTTTCCGATTCCGATATGGGAAGTGTTCACAAAGCACTCATGCAGGTGTGTGAAAAGAAGGGTGCAGTCGGTTCCAAGGAACTTGAAGCCATCATTGCAAGTTCTGCAATGCAGGCCCCTTCAACATATCACTTTGAAACATACACAACAACAAGCAGTAATGTGTCAAGTTCAATGACTCACATTACTCTTAAATGCAATGATGAAATCATAAGCGGTGTCAGCGGCGGAGACGGTCCCATCGACTCTGCGTTCCGTGCCATAGAACAGTGCATAGGGCACCACTATGAACTGGACGATTTCCAGGTGCAGTCTGTAACCGAGGGAAAGGAAGCACTGGGTTCAGCACTTGTGAGACTTCGCAACAACGGAAAACTCTATTCCGGAAACGGAACATCAACCGATATCGTTGCCGCAAGTATAAGAGCATACATAAATGCGCTCAACAAAATTATTTATGAGGAGGCATAATATGAAAATTGTATTTGCTACCAAGAATGTGAGCCGTGCTACCTTTCTTGATACTTGCTGTTATGCCTTTGATTATGGTTTTGAGGGTTTTGAAATATACGATGCAATAAAGGAAAGAAGCACTCATCACGACAGTATTTTGAGGCAGTACCGCATATCCGACGCAAAGAGAAAACTTTTAAACAGAAATCTCGCTGTGTCTGCACTGCGTATGCCCGACAGTTTAGAAAGCGAAAACACAACAGCCGATTTGGTTGAAAAATATGTGGATATGGCGGCATCGTCGGGGATTTCAGACATCATTGTAAGAATAGACAAAGAAGTGCCTTTCGATGTTCTGGAAGAAAAAATTTCCGGTGCGTTGAAGAAAGCAGAGCAGGCTGAAATAAGAATTTTGTTTGAAACCGTGGGATACCTTGCGGATACCGAAAAGGTAATCGGTATAATAAATCACTTTTCTTCTGCCGCAATCGGTGCTTCCTGGAATGTCAGGGGAACATATTTTGATGCCGGAGAAACAGCAGAGGCTACAATAAAAACTCTTGGCGCATACATAAAGTATGTCCGCCTTGGCGATATGAAAGACGGAAAAACCGTTTTAATCGGCGAGGGAGAACTGGATGTTGAAAAACTCATAAACGCTCTTTCGTCTTTGAACTATGAGGGTTACATCTGTGCTGCGTGGAATGAAGAAATAATCGATGCAGACATAGTTCTGACCCATTTTGCAAACTATATTTCCGCTTTGAACCGCGAAAAAAAGACTTTTGACCGTGCATACTACAACAGGGACAAGACAGGAACATTTGTGTGGAAAAAGTACGACATAGTGGAAGCAACATTTTCCGATGTGCTGGATACTATGGTGGAAAACTACCCTGACCAGTATGCTTTCAAATATCCGACACTGGACTATACAAGAACATACGAACAGTTCAGAAAAGATGTTGACGAATGTGCTGCTGCCCTCATATCTCTTGGCGTAAAGGCAGGAGACCACGTTGCAGTATGGGCAACCAATGTTCCCGAATGGTTCATAACATTCTGGGCAACCACAAAAATCGGTGCGGTGCTTGTTACCGTTAATACCGCTTACAAAATTCACGAAATTGAATATCTGTTAAAACAGTCCGATACGCATACTCTGGTTATGATAGAGTACTGTAAGGATATTAACTACAAGGAGATAATCGAGGAACTTTGTCCGGAACTTAAGACATTGAAACCCGGAAGTCCTCTTTATTCAAAAAATCTTCCGTTCTTAAGAAATGTTGTAACTGTAGGATTTTCCATGGACGGATGTCTTACCTATGAAGAAATGCTTGGCCGTTCTTCACTGGTGCCGAGGGAAGAAGTAAGAAGACGTGCTTCTCTTGTTAAACCCGATGATGTGTGCAATATGCAGTATACATCGGGTACAACTGGATTTCCCAAGGGCGTTATGCTCACTCACCGCAACATTGTAAACAACGGAAAAACCATAGGCGACAGAATGGACCTTTCCACAGCAGACCGTATGATGATACAGGTTCCAATGTTCCACTGCTTTGGAATGGTGCTTTCCATGACGTCGATAATGACACACGGCGGTACACTTTGCCCAATACCGTATTTCTCTCCAAAGTCGTCGCTTGCCTGTGTAAATGATGAGAAAATAACTTGCTTTAACGGTGTTCCCACAATGTTTATTGCAATGTTCAATCATCCCGATTTTGCAAAGACAGATTTTTCATACATGAGAACGGGCATTATGGCAGGTGCCAACTGCCCGGCAGATTTGATGCGCCGTGCATCGGTTGAATTGAATATGAGAGAAATCATTTCCGTGTACGGTCAGACCGAGGCATCACCCGGATGTACAATGGGAGAAGTTAACGAAGATTTAGACCACAGAGTAGAAACCGTGGGAAGTGCATTCCCCGGTGTTGAATGTAAGATTATCGACCCTGAAACAGGCGATGAACTTCCCGATGGCGAAAGCGGAGAGTTTGTGGCAAGAGGCTTCAACATAATGAAAGGCTACTACAAAATGCCTGAAGCCACAGCCCAGGCTATCGACAAAGACGGTTGGCTTCATTCGGGAGATATCTGCATGCGAACGCCTGACGGCTACTACAAGGTTACAGGCCGACTTAAGGATATGATTATCCGAGGCGGAGAAAACCTGTATCCGAGAGAAATTGAGGAATTCTACCTCACAAATCCCAAAGTCCGCGATGTTCAGGTGGTGGGTGTTCCCGACGAAAGGTACGGTGAGGAGTGCTGTGCCTGGATTATTCTCCACAAGGGGGAGACTGCCGATGAAAACGAAATGCGCGAATTCGGTAATGCTTCCATTGCAAGACACAAGGTACCAAGATACTTTATGTTTGTGGACTCTTTCCCGATGAATGCCGCAGGCAAAATCTTAAAGTACAAAATGCGCGATGAATCCGCAGAAATATTGGGCATTAAAAGGTAAAAATGCACAGTTTGTTAAGAATATTAAGTTGTTTGGCAAAACACGCCTGCCTCCTATGATGGATTGGCAGGTGTTGTTTTTTGTGTCTTTACAAAAATAAGCATATATGCTAAAATGAAGTTGTTTGATTTTTTAGGGGGTGATAATTATGCACTCAATTTTACTCATAGGACAGTCCAATATGGCTGGCAGGGGCTTTGCCAATGAAGTTGATCCTATAGAAGACGAGAGAATAAAGGTTATGCGAAACGGGCGTTGGTGGAATATGTATGTTCCCGTAAATCCCGACAGAGTAACAGCAGGAGTCAACCTGGCGGAGAGTTTTGCCAAGTTGTATGCCGATGACCACAATGTGGAGGTCGGACTTATACCATGTGCCGACGGAGGCACCTGCCTTGACCAGTGGGAGGTAGGCGGAGTTATCTTTGACCACGCGTGCTATATGGCACAACTTGCACAGCGCACCACTACCATTGCGGCGGTTCTCTGGCATCAGGGAGAATCGGACTGCTCAGACTGTGCATATCCTTTGTATGAAGAAAAACTTTCCGTCATATTATCGGCATTTCGCGAAAAACTCGGACTTTACGATGTACCTTTCCTTGTGGGAGGACTTGGTGATTTCATAGAGCATTATCGCGGAAAGGACGGCCTTGCTTACCACTTTGCAAACAGTCCCCACATAAATGAGGCTCTGGTAAATTATGCAAGCAAAACACCAATGACAGGTTTTGTTTCCGCAAAGGGTCTTGGTTCCAATCCCGACGGTTTGCACTTTAATGCCAAAGCACTCCGCGAGTTTGGCGTCCGATACTATGAAGAATTTAAGAAACTTGAAGATAAAAACAAAGTATTTAGTCAAAGAGAGAACAAAGATTTTCTCAAAGTAAATGAACTTGAAAGCCTATGATAAACAGGCGGAGCGTATGTACTAAAACAGAATAGAATAGAATAAAAAAATAATGACTTGCCTCTTTCGAAAGGCAAGTCATTTTTGTAAGTATCTGAAGTTATTTTTGCGATTTCTTCCTATCGTGTATTATCATCCCTGCAACAGTAAAGAGAAGTTGCGGTATGTGAGAAGCGAGAACACTGTACGAATGTGAAAGAATATCGTATGTACACCACAAAAGCATATTTACGATTGTCCAGAAACGGTATTTTGCACCGTTTTTCTGCCCGATACACATTATAAATGTGAGAGATGCCACGATAACAAGAATACCCAAAGCGGAAATTCCTCTTGCAACCCATATGTTAAGTACGATTATGGAAACAGCATAGATGGCAATCAGCCATTTGGGGAGTGCTTTACCCTTGGAATCAAAGAAATAGTTGATGAGTGTCTGCACGGCACCCAGATAGCAAGCGGCGGCGCCGTTTATTCCGCTTCCGCCCACAAGATAACTTGTGGCAACAAGAGCATTTCCGCAGAATACGAAAAAGAGAATGAGTTTCATTCTTTTACCCTTGATAAGCGAAGCGGCAATCATGGACGCAAGGCCCAGCAAACTTAAAACGTAGGCAAGTATTTGCATAATCAGTCTCCTTGTGAGTTTGAATTAATATGTGAATATGATACCACAGATGGAGGAAACAAGCAAGAAAAAAATCGCGAAAGTTCGTGGGGGTTCGCGATTTTTCTCTGTTTTATATAGTAATTTTAAAAACACTTACTCCGCTTTTCTGTATCTTCAACTGGAACGAACATCCCGACGCATCGTCAAGACCTTTTGCAACATCCCAGGTCTGGGTGGGAGATACCACCTTGTCTACAAATTTCACACTCTTGTAGGGGAAACTTCCCAGAGTTTCTGCCTTTTTTAAAGGTATTTTTGAAGTGAGCAGAGTTCTGTCGTAGCAGTTGTCGTATCTGGAGTAGAGGTAAACTCTGTATGAACCGTCGCAATCTTCAAATACCATGAGAGGTGAGTCGGATGTGAACGGATTATACAAAGAATCTGCATATTTAAGGAGCATTGCCGCCGCCTTTGCAAAACCTTTGGAAACTTTTTGCATATACATTTCGTGCATAACATTCAAGTTTTCGTCACAAAGTTCCTCCTCGGTTTTGAGTTCGGGCGTGGGGTCTGCGGTATCCAGGGCATTTTCAAAAGGTGACGTATCAACAGGGGACGGGATATTTAACATAAACACCTTTTGAGGATAGTTTGAGTCTTTGTCTGTAAGACAAACCGTGGCACCAAGAGAAGATGTGTCGAAATCTGCGGGAGCAATTGCCACAACAGCACGCTTTTTGTCTATGAGATCTTCTCTCTCTTTGTCCGATATCAGGTCAAAAGCAGGAACAAAAAGGACACCGTCGTGGAAAGAAACATCTTCACTTCGTACAGCACCACCGCAGTATGCACCCTCTTCCTGAATAAGGCCGTGGAGCATGGTTATGGAGGCGCGCCTTGTCTTTATGTGTTCGGAAAGCATGGCATCATTAGCCGTGTCAGACCAGTACAGTACGGGAGATACTATTTTTTGAGGTTTCAAGGAGTACGCCGATTTCATCATCTTGTTTACTCTGTCCCAGTCGGCTTTGTTTATGGAGTCGCCAATGGTGAGAAAATGATTCGAAATACAGCGCTCGATACCGTCTTTTGTGACAAGGTGATACGCCATTGCGGTAAACAAATCCCTCTCGAACTCATTGGGAGCGTGATATAGAACATCCCATTCTTCCTCTTCGTCGCGGATTCCAAGCATATGGAATAGTCTTGAAGATGGTGTCTGAGCCTTCAGGGCGGGAATCATTGTCATGTATCTGTGGAAAAGAGAGTGTCCGTAGTGAGTACATTCACCCGTTACATCATTCATACGCACACTGGTGGGGAGAATGTTGGGCGTGAGAAAATCCACCCCTGCATCGGTTATGTGCTTTGCATCGGTGCCCATTGAATACATAGAGCGAAGAGTGTCGCTTATGTACATTCCGAGGTTAGATACTTCACAGCCTATTGCATGAACAGCAGGGCATAGTTTTTCATAGAACTTTGTCCAGCGCCAATCGTAGAAACGTATCCATTGTTCACGCAGGTTATACCAAATCCATTTTTGCCTTTTGCCTATCGCTTCATAGGATTCATCACCCATAGTGGTTTTGATGTCTTCGGGCACGGATATTCCCGTATATTGGGTGAACTGTTCCACCATATCGGTAGAATAGTCGCCAAGTGCAAGACCCTCGGAAAGTGGAGCAAAAGCATCTCCGAGATGTATTCCGTCCATATTGTAGTCCGAAAGGGTTCTTACGAGTTTTTCTATAAAAAAGTCTTCATAGTAAGTACCGTCGTTTAGCCTTTTCAGCGCAACAAGGTGCTCAAGTCTTCCGTCTGAGGTTTTCATGAGCAGTTCTTTGTGCCGGCCAAGCCACTCTTTGTGCAGTACGTCCTTATAGTAGACACCGAATACGCTGAGATAGAATTTGACACCGTGCTTGTGGAGTTCATCTACAAGCCCTTTTATCTGATAATTAGTCCAGGTGTATTTGTCATAAACTTCTTTGGGAAGTCTTCTGGGGTCACCGCGGTATCCGAACATCTGTGGAGGAACGGAGAATTCCTCGTCCATGCCTTTGTGCAGATGTACAAAGTCGGGATGATACACAAGCCCTGCTATGCCAAGGGGTTTGGCTCCGACTCTTTTCAGATATTCTGCAACGCCGTAATCTTCCTTGTCGTGGTCAAAGCAACGCAGGTAACTCCAAATGAGATATTTATCATTTATCACAATCATCATCTCCGCATTTTGATGTTTTTCTAATTATAGCACACGGAAAGTTTCAAAAGCAATGTTATTTTCCTGCCGTGAAAATTTAAACAAAATTTTGGGTATCAGATAGAAAATAATGGTGTTTCTTTGACTTTTTCACATTCATAGAGGAAATATGTTATCGACAGAAGGTCGGCACAACCCCCGGGAGAAAGATTTTTTTCCGTAAATTCAATATCCAGTTTTTCTATTTCTTCTTTTGGGATTACAATGTATTTTTCTGTAAGATATTTTGCTTTTGCCTTTGCCCACAGTGCCCCCTCTTTTCCACCGCGGTAATAGAGGTTTGTGTCATCGGTTGTACCGATAAGGTGAATGAGTGTTACGGCACCTGCGTGGTTTTGGGAGCAATTATTACTCAATAATTTTTTGTAGGTTGGAAGTCCTGTCTCCAAAACGGAGGAAAACCCTGATTGTACTTCCGATACAATTCCTCCGATATTGTATTTTACGCACAAGTTTTCCGTTCTTAGGGTATGCGACGGCTTTCTTTCTTTTGCGATGGATGAGCAGATAAAGAGAGTGTCTTCCGTGGAGGAAAAAGGATTGTCCGATTTCCACAAAACCCCCTTTGAAGCGCAGATTATCCCCAAAGAAAAGATTATTCCTTTGTGGGTGTTTACACCCTTTGTGGTTTCATACATCGTTTTTTCCGCTTTTTGTCCTTCTTCTTTTAGGACGGAAAACAGTTCGCTGTATGGCGGAGCGCTGTTTTCTGCTCCGAGCAGAAAGCATTTTTCAAAATACGGAGCAAGACAGCGGGCGCTTTGTATGAATAAATCCCTGTTCATATCATTGTGGCTTCCGTTGTTGTTTTTGTCAACAAGCCCCGGCTTCGGGGTTGTGTCAACTTCCTGTATCAGGCTTGACACGGCAATTTCGGCGCACCGAAAAGCATCACGGGACAGAAAGTATGAGTCCATAATCCTTTTTGTGGCAGTCCACACTTCCCCCGCTGTGTGAATTCTCCCTGCGGAGCAGTATCTTCCGGGGGCAGAGCAAACAATACAGCCTCTTTCTTTTTCACGGCTGAGTTTCACCCCTTGGGTGTCTGTCACATCCATGTCAAAAATTCTTCCCAAGGGGTGGGTTTCTTCTATCTCCACACACATCTGTTTTAAAATCTGAGGGTCTTTATCTGCGGAAACAAACATTTCGCACCCCGTGTCTTTTACAAAAATTTCTCTGCACAAAATTTCTTCGGGCGGTATTTTTTTCAGAAGAGATTTTGCTCCCTCAAAAAATGCCCTTTCTATGAGGGAAGACCTTTTCACAGGGCCTGCAATGTTCATGGTGAATGTAATAACAGGACATTTGTGCACACAAAGAAGAGAACGCTGTATTTCTACGCGTTCTTCTCTTGATGAAAGTATTTGTTCTAATGTCACCTGTGGCATATCATCACCTACATAATAAGGTCTGATTGTTTTTTCTGCCTGTCATCGAGCATTTGCAGATTCTTTTCTGCATCTCTTCCCACGCAACCCACAAGCAGGTAGCGCCTTGAGAAACGGTCGTATATGAAATGGTGCAAAAGATGGAAGTTGTTTATCTGGTTTGTGTTTGAAACATGAATTCTCGGCCCTGTGCAGAAATGCTCTTTTCCGCCTATGGAAATGTGGTTATTGTCCACATATGTTACGGGCAGGGCATCTTTTATTATCATATTAACTTTTTCTTCAATTTCGGGTATGCTGAACTCGGGCTTTGTCTCGGGGAAAGTTATTACAAATCCGTGCTTCACATCGTCGTGACCGCATCTTTCCATATCGGCTTTCGGCATACACATTTCGCACAAGTCCTCTGCAGTGTGAGCCATAAGACGGTATCCCAGAGATTCATATACTTTTTCTTTTATCTCTTGGGGTTCCGGTCCGAAAAGGGTGGGGCGTGATATGAGGATTTGCTCTCCAACACCGATCAAGAGATTTGCGTTGAAGCCGAGCAGGGGATATATGAGGTCAAAGTGTTCCACAATAACACGTTTGCCGTTGTGGAGCGCTTCGCTTATGGCGTCTGCAAGGATGCTCATCTGTGTAAAACCATTCTCAAAACGTATGTCCACGTGGTAGGTGTGCGGTGAAAAATATGTATCTTCCTGTTCCAAAAGAGGGAGGGGGCGTACATACACGCCGTCATCATCATTTGTCAGTTCCAGTCCGGGGAACATTCCTCGGAGCAGGGCGCTTTTTCCTGAACCCGCTTCTCCGATGATACCAATGAGTTTGTCAAAAGGTGATAGATAAAGTTGGGCAAGTTGCATACCCAGCGTGTACATTCTCTGGTGTCCTCTGGGAGCAAAATAACTGCTCAAAATATGGTTTTTCTGGCGTTCCTGCATATTTATCTTCCTTTCATTATGAGATTATAGGTGGTTTCGGGAACAAGGTTTTTTATTTCCTCTGTCCGGTTTTCTTCAATATATCTTCGCACAAGGCTTGCACTTATGGGGGTATGGTCGTATTCCAACCTTGGTATTTCACAAAACTCTATCCCGTATTCCGGCAGGGAGTTTTTTAAAATATTGTTGTACTTTGCAGTTACAGAGCAATTTGGTTCTGTTCCTGCAAAACGCTTTGTAATTCCAAGATGCGGTGCAATAATATTTCCGAATATCTCTACATCAAGTGAACACTTGATTTCATCTGCATTGTCCTTTAAAAAATATGTCGGGAATGTTGCAGATGAAATGAGATATGGTCCTGTGGGAACGACTATGGCGTTTTCTATGTGTGATGTTCCGCGTTTTACCATTTCCAGTCTGTCATGGGCACTAAAGAGGCTTTTGTCTTCGGAAACGGCAAATACATACAGAGTATCGCACATTTTTGAGGCATTTTCCATGAGATATCGGTGCCCCAGTGTAAAGGGATTGCAATTTGCAATCACAGCGCCCGACACGCCCTTTCTTTTTGGCGGAAGACTTGCAAGATAGTTCTTTATTCCGTCTTTTTTGCTTTCCATGAGCATAACATCTTGTGTTTCGGCTACCTTGCAGAAAAAAAGAGACTCAAAAAACACTTCGTTTAATGGCTTTGTGTACAAAAACAGGTGATTTATCCCCTCGCTGAAAGCATCCTGACGAAGATGTGACACAACCGTTGCAGTGAGGTTTTCACCCTGACGGGATGAGTCCACGGCAATGTATTTTAATATGTTGCCGTCTCTGGAGCCTGTGGCAACAAGTTCATCTCCGTCCCATACAAAGACGGTTTTCGGGGGCAAGGTATCCCAATTCAGACCGCATTTTACCACGAAATCTTTCCATATATTCAGTTTGCTTCCGGTAAGACCGGAGACAATTTCCACGTACATAGAGCCTCTCCTTATTAGGTTTATTTTATTATACAACATTTTTTTGGAATATGTAAAGAAAAAAATTGCTTTTTTCAAAATTGTGTTATATAATATACTTAAATTGTTACTATAACTTTTGAAAAAAGGTACAATAGGAGGTCTTGACATGACGATAGTCAGAAATGCTGTTGCCGGAACACTGGAATCCAGCGATTTGTATGTGGAGGTATCTCCCACCGATGGCGGCAATGTAATTGAAATAGAATCCGTTGTTATAAACCGTTTCGGAGAAGCAATCCGCAGTGTGGTTTCCGATGTTCTGGAAAAATGCGGAGTCGAAAATGCCGCCGTGGTTATTTCCGACAAGGGTGCTCTGGAGTGTGTAATCCGTGCCAGAGTAGAAACCGCGCTCAAACGTGCAGGGGAGGTGCCAAGATGATTCGCAGTATGCTGTTTTTACCGGGCAATACGCCAAATATGCTGATTAATGCTCCATATCTTGGTGCAGATGCAGTCATATTCGACCTGGAGGACGCTGTTTCTCCCGATGAAAAGGACAGTGCAAGAATTCTCGTCAGAAATACAATAGGAAGTATAGATTTGGCGGAAAAAAGCATAGTTGTCCGAGTAAACCCCGTGGACACGGAGTATTTTTCGGATGACATCAAAACCATTGTACCCTGCAAACCCGACTATATACTTCTTCCCAAAGTAAACAGTGCCGATGATATTAAAAAAGCAGACGGCTTGATTTCTTCTTTTGAAGATGAGGAGGGAAGCGTTGGGATTATTGCACTTATCGAAACGGCTCTCGGAGTAGAAAATGCCTTTTCTGTTGCATGCGCATCACAAAGGATAAAGGCGCTTTTGCTGGGTGCAGAGGACCTTACAAGCGATTTGAGATGTGTCCGCACCAAAGAGGGCAGAGAAATCGAATATGCAAGATGCCGTCTTGTTGTGGCGGCTCGTGCGGCAGGAATTGAAATATACGACACACCCTTTACCGATGTAAATGATGATGAGGGCATATATGAAGATGCAAAAACTGCAAAAGCCCTCGGCTTCACGGGAAAAGCCTCGATATCTCCACGCCATGTTGATGCAATAAATGAAGTTTTTACACCCTCTTTGGAGGAAATAGAATACGCCTATGAGGTTCTAAGTGCCATTGAACTTGCCAAAAAACAGGGCAAGGGAGCCATCGCGTTAAGGGGCAAGATGATAGATGCACCCATAGTCGCAAGAGCAAAACGTGTTGTGGAAACCGCACAGCAACTGGGAATTTCGGGGAGGGATATTGATGAGTAAACTTTTACCGAACATAAGAGAAGCAATAATAAATTCAGGACTTTCCGACGGAATGACCGTGTCTTTCCACCACCATCTCAGAAACGGTGACTATGTACTCAATATGGTAATGGATGAAATAGCATCGCTTGGAATAAAGGACATAACCGTGAATGCAAGTTCGCTTTTCGATGTGCATCTGCCGCTTGCAGAACACATAAGAAACGGTGTTGTTACGGGAGTAATAACCGACTATATATCTCCGCTTTTGGGAAGAGCATTTTCACAGGGGATTATGGAAAAGCCCGTAAGTTTCCGCACACACGGCGGAAGACCCAAAGACATAGTTTTAGGCAGTACCCCCATCGATGTGGCATTCATAGCCGCACCCTCTGCAGACCCTATGGGAAACCTCACGGGAAGAGAAGGCAGGTCTGCCTGCGGAAGTATGGGATATGCTTTTGCAGATGCAATGTATGCAAAAAAGACCGTGGTTGTAACAGATAATTTGGTTTCATATCCGCTGGCAAACCCATCGATTACCGAGAATTACATTGATTTTGTGGTAACGGTGGATGCAATAGGCGACCCAAAGGGCATTGTTTCGGGCACAACCAAAATTACCAGAGACCCTGTGGGTCTTGTTATGGCGAAACTGGCATCAAAAGTAATTGATGCTTCGGGACTTCTGAAAGACGGATTTTCATTCCAGACGGGAGCGGGGGGAGCATCTCTTGCAGCCGCTTCATACCTGAAAGATATTATGCTGAAAAAAAGCATCAAGGGCAGTTTCGGCATGGGCGGTATCACGGGATATATGGTGGATATGCTAAACAGCGGTTGCTTTGAAAAACTTCTGGATGTTCAGTGTTTTGACCTCGCAGCGGTAGAGTCCATTCGCACAAATCCCAATCACGTGGAAATATCTTCCATGCAGTATGGCGCACCTTTGGGAAGAAGCGCGGCTGTTGACAGCCTGGATGTTGTAATACTGGGTGCTACAGAGATTGATACAAACTTCAACGTGAATGTTCACACAGACTCAAACGGATATATAATGGGCGGTTCGGGCGGACACAGCGACACTGCTGCAGGCTCAAAACTTTCCATAATAATTGCTCCGATGTTCAGAGCACGAATGCCCATTGTTACCGACAGAGTAAACTGTATCTCTACTCCGGGCAAGGATATAGATGTCCTTGTTACACAGGGCGGAGTTGCGGTCAACCCCAAAAATGGGCAGTTGAAATCCGACCTTATAAAAGCAGGACTTCCTGTGGTGGATATCGAAGAATTAAAGGAGAAAGCAGAAAAGATTACGGGAACTCCCCGAAAGATTGCCAAAGGAAACAAAGTTGTTGCAGAGGTTATCTCAAGAGACGGAGAACTTCTGGATAAGATTTACAGTGTGAATTAAAAGCGAAAAGAGGGTTTTTTGTGCGTGAAATAAAAAGCGAAGAAATTACAAAAATTGTTAAGAAACTTTGCATAGAAGCAAACTGCCATCTGCCCGAGGATATAAAGAAACGTATCGTCTCGTCCTATGAAAGCGAACCGTGGGCAGGAGCAAAGGAAATACTCGGTCACATTTGCGAAAATTACAAAATTGCCGACAGTGAAAATGTACCCATCTGTCAGGATACCGGTGCTGCCTGTGTTTTCCTCAAAATCGGTCAGGATGTTCACATAGACGGGGACATAACCGAAGCGGTGAATGAGGGTGTGCGTCTGGGTTACTCAGAGGGCTACCTTAGAAAAAGTATAGTAAGAGACCCTCTGGATAGGGTTAATACGGGAGACAACACCCCTGCAATGATATACTTTGAACTTGTGTCGGGAGACAAAGTGGAAATTACTGTGGCACCCAAGGGATTCGGAAGCGAAAATATGAGCCGCATTGCAATGCTCAAACCCTCCGACGGAGTTGAGGGAGTAGCAGACTTTGTTGTAAAAACCGTGGAGGAAGCAGGTCCCAACCCCTGTCCGCCCGTTGTGGTAGGCGTGGGAATAGGAGGCACTTTCGACAAGGCAGCATATCTTGCAAAAAAGGCACTTCTCCGTCCTGCCGATATACCCAACGAAGACCCGTTCTATGCAAATTTGGAAAAGGAACTCTTGGAGAGAATAAATGCTCTGGGAATTGGCCCTCAGGGACTTGGAGGAAGAACTACGGCACTTTGTGTGAATATTGAAAAATATCCCACACACATTGCGGGACTTCCCGTGGCAGTGAATATAAATTGTCACGTTACAAGACACAAGACGGAGGTAATATGATGGAAATAAAAATTACAACTCCTCTTACGGGGGAAAAAGTGCGCAAACTCAAAGCAGGTGACAGTTGTCTTATAACAGGCACCATATATACCGCAAGAGACGCCGCTCACAAAAGACTTTGTGCCCTCATAGACGATGGAGAGCAACTCCCCTTTGATGTTAAGGACAGTATTATCTACTTTGTCGGACCCACTCCCACAAAGCCGGGAAAAGCCATAGGCTCTGCCGGACCCACCACATCTTACAGAATGGATGCGTACAGTCCCTCCCTTATTGCTTGCGGACAGACAGGTATGATAGGAAAGGGCAAGAGGGACGAAAAGGTTATAGACGCCATGAAAAAGCACGGCGCCGTATATTTTGGTGCCATTGGCGGATGCGGTGCGCTTCTTGGTAAGTGCATCAAAAAAGCCGAGATTGTAGCATACGAAGACCTTGGACCCGAGGCGATCCGCAAACTTGAGGTGGAGGATTTTCCTGCAGTTGTCATAATAGACAGTGAGGGCAATAACCTCTACGAAACGGGTAGAAAAGAATACCTTGAAAACTGTAAATAATTGTTCTATATTTTCTTGACAGTGTTGCCTAAAAGAGATATAATTGTTCTATAACATTTATTGAAGGTGAGGCAATGAACAATATTTACAGAATAGATACAACTCTTGATATACCCATCTACCGTCAACTTGTGGATGCTATCCGTTCCGCCATAAAAAACGGAACCCTCGCATCGGGACACCGCCTGCCCACGGTCAATGAGATGACAAGCACGCTTAATATTGCCCGTGGTACGGTAAAGCGTGTGTATGACGAACTGGAAAGGGCAGAACTCATAGAGAAAGTTCAGGGCAGAGGAACTTTTGTCTGCTATCACCCTGCAAATTCGGGGAGCCGAAAAGAGCAGGCAATGGAAGCCATAGACAATATGCTCGACCAACTGGAGAACATGGGACTTTCACCTGCGGAGATAAACATTTTTCTGAACCTCAAATTGCGAGAGCGTTCCGAACAGGAGGCAAAGGTGAAAATTGCCGTTGTGGAATGTAATCCCGAAAATCTGTCCCAGATGTCGGAGCAACTCCGCCACATAGACGGTGTGGATATTTATTCCTACCTCACAGAATCCATAAAACAGTATCCTTACAAACTGGGAGAGGAATTTGACCTTGTGGTTACTTCCCCGCAACACGCTTCGTACCTTGAGAGCATTGTGGGGCAGGGCAGAAAGGTTGCCCGTGTTGCACTTCGTCTTTCGGCAAGATGCCTTTCGGACATAATCAAACTAAAAGCAGGAACAAGTGTAGGTATAATAGGTTACAGCAAGAGATTTGCAGAACTTCTGCAGGAATCTGCTCTTATGTACAATGAAGATATCCGCATGGACCAACCGTTAAAAGATAGTGCCGATGCGGCA
>JAZNJU010000015.1:0-30216 GCA_045578205.1 Clostridia bacterium
GTTGTAGTCAACATATATCACCATTCCCGGTTTTGCTCCCGATGGTTTTTTCACGTTTTTCACTTCGGTGTAATCCACGGGCACTGCCTTTGACATACGGGCTTTGCTGTAATATGCCGCAAGGCACGCCGCCTGAACATAGGTTTTCTCCGGCACTTCCATTGCATCGGCTGTCCTGACAATGGCGTGGGAACCGTGGATGTTCTTTGTGTGAAACCACAGGTCCGTGCTTCGGGAAAGTTTTAGTGTCACATAGTCGTTTTGCAGGTTGTTTTTACCCACATAGATGTCGTATCCGTCATCGGACACAAAGTGCATCGGTGCAGGTTGCGCGCTTTTTTTGGGCTGTTTCTTAAGGTTTCTGCTTTTAAGATAGCCCTGCTGTGCAAGTTCGCTTCGTATCATGGATATTTCCGTGGTGTTTTCTGCAAGTTCTATTGCCTCTTTTACCGATTCCAAGTAGTCTATTTCCTTAAGGTTCAATTCTTTTTGCTTTGCGGTTTCCTCCAGTGCGGTTTTTGCCTTGGTGTACTTTTTGTAGTACAGTTGCGCGTTTTTAGAAGCGGACAGGTCTTCCTTGAGGGGGATTGTCACACTTTCACCGTTTTCGGAGTAGAAGTTTTCGCAGGTAATGCTTTTGTCTCCTTGATTTATTCTGTAGATATTTGCTGTTATGAGGTCGCCGTAGATTTTGTGTTTTTCCTTGTCTTTGGCATTTTCCAGAGTTTCATTCTGTATTTGCAGTTTCTTCTGACAGCGTTCAATGGATGTTGTTACAAACTTTGCAAGATCGGAACTTTTCTGCTTGAGTGACTGCATTGTGGATTTTCTTATGTAGAATGCTTCTGCCGCTTCATTTACTGTTTCGTACACCGTCACGTCTGCCATGTTCTCAAACTGGGTTATGGCAAGGGCGTTGAAATCTATGAGTTTTCCGGTTTCTTTGTCGGATACCACGCATGGAGTATATTTTCCGCTTTGAATGTTTTCAATCATCATTGAGAACACATAGGCGGTTTTGTCGGTTTCTTCTCCCGTGGCTTCCTCTCCGGTTCTGTCCGTAAATCCCGAGGCGCGGAATACTGCTTCTCTTGCCATAAGGGGACTTATACCCAGATAGTTATCCATAATTCTCTTATAAAAAGGGACACTGTCGGAAACAAGAACTTTTTTGACATCTTCTTTCGAAACCAAGAGAGGATTTTTCTTTTCCTGACTCGGAGGCAGGGTATAGATGAGTCCGGGAAGTATCTGACGGACACTGCTCACGGAAAAATCCACGTGGTACACCGAATCTATGATTTTTTCTTCTTTATTAAGCAAAATGATGTTTGAGTGCTTTCCCATTATTTCGCACAAGAGAACTTTTTCCGAAAGGTATCCCATTTCGTCATAACTTTCAATATGGATGCGTATAATTCTCTCGAAACCGGGCTGTTCTATGCGCGTTATTTTTCCGCCTCCTATGTGTTTTCGCATAAGCATACAGAACATTGGAGGATTCTGGGGGTTTTCCATGGAAGATGACATAAGGTGCACTCGGGGGTATGACGGATTTGCACACAGGAGAAGTCTGTATGCACCGTTTCTTGTGCGCACACCTATTGTTACCGTATCTTTTTCGGGCTGATGGATTTTGTCTATTCTTCCGTCCGAAAGGAGTGTATTGAGTTCATCGGTTATCGCACGGATAACCATACCGTCAAATGCCATGTGTTTTCACCCCGCAACTCTAATATATACCTATTGTACCATAAGTTTTCTAATATATCTACATAAAAAATACAAAAAAACGATAATTTTGCCCTGTTATGCAAAACAAAATTATTCAAAACTTACAAAAATGCAAAAAAACATCGAAATTACTGCGTATAATGAAAAAATAGTTTGAATTCCGCCATATGTTGTGCTATAATTAGTAAGGTTAATTATATTTTTATATAAAATCTAACAGGAGGTCATTAAACATGGCAAAGAAATTCAAAACCATGGATGGTAACAACGCTGCCGCATACGTGTCCTACGCGTTTACGGAAGTTGCTGCTATTTATCCTATCACTCCGTCATCTACAATGGCAGAAGTTGTAGATGAAATGAGTGCCAGAGGCGAAAAGAACATCTTCGGTCAGACTGTAGACGTTGTTGAAATGCAGTCCGAAGCAGGTGCTGCAGGTGCAGTTCACGGTTCTCTTCAGGCAGGCGCTCTCACAACCACATTCACAGCATCTCAGGGTCTTCTTCTCATGATCCCCAATATGTACAAAATTGCAGGTGAATTACTCCCCACAGTTTTCCACGTAAGTGCCAGAGCACTTGCTGCTCACGCTCTTAACATATTCGGTGACCATCAGGACGTTATGGCTTGCCGTCAGACAGGCTTTGCAATGCTCGCTTCCGGGTCCGTACAGGAAGTTATGGACCTTGGCGGTGTTGCACATCTTGCTTCCATAAAGAGCAGAGTTCCTTTCCTCCACTTCTTCGACGGTTTCAGAACATCTCACGAAATCCAGAAGATAGAAGTTATGGACTATGAAGACCTTAAGGGCCTTATAGATTATGATGCGTTAAAGGCATTCAAGGACAACGCATTAAATCCTGAACACCCCGTACTCCGCGGTACAGCACAGAACTCTGATATCTACTTCCAGGGCAGAGAAGCATCCAACAAATTCTACGATGCAGTTCCCGATGTAGTTGCAGATTATATGAAAGAAATCTCCAAGATTACAGGCAGAGACTACGCTCCCTTCACCTACTACGGTGCAAAGGATGCCACAAAGGTTATCGTGGCTATGGGCTCTGTATGTGAAACAATCGAAGAAACAATCGATTATTTAAATGCTGCAGGCGAAAAAGTCGGCGTAGTTAAGGTACACCTCTACAGACCTTTCTCCTCCAAGTACTTCTTCGATGTACTCCCCGAAACTGTTGAAAAGATTGCAGTTTTAGACAGAACAAAAGAACCCGGTTCACTTGGCGAACCCCTCTATCTCGATGTATGCAACCTCTTCTACGGCAAAGCAAAGGCTCCCGTTATCGTAGGCGGCCGTTACGGTCTCGGTTCCAAGGATACTACTCCCACACAGATTGTGGCTGTATTCAACAACCTTGATGCTGATAAGCCCAAGAACGGCTTTACAATCGGTATCGTGGATGACGTTACAAACCTCTCTCTCGAACTTCCTGCAAAGGTTAACGCTGCTCCCGAAGGCACAACAAGATGTAAGTTCTGGGGCTTCGGTTCCGACGGTACAGTTGGTGCTAACAAGGACGCTATAAAGATTATAGGTGACAACACAGACCTTTACGCTCAGGCTTACTTTGATTACGACTCCAAGAAGTCCGGCGGTGTTACAATGTCTCACTTAAGATTCGGTAAGAAGCCCATCAAGTCTACTTACCTCCTTGACGAAGCAGACTACATCGCTTGCCATAAGCCTGCATACCTCCATCAGTATGATATCTTAGAAGGCTTAAAGAAGGGCGGAACATTCCTCTTAAACTGCGTATGGTCTCCCGAAGAACTGGAAGAAAAACTTCCTGCTTCCGTTAAGAGATATCTTGCAGAAAACGACATTCAGTTCTACACAATCAATGCCGTTGACGTTGCAGTTAAAGTAGGTCTCGGACCCAACAGAATCAACATGGTAACACAGAGTGCATTCTTCAAGCTTGCAAATGTTATCGACTTTGAAGAAGCAGTTACACTCATCAAAAATGCCATCAAGAAGACATACGGCAAGAAAGGTGACGAAATAGTAAACATGAACTGCGCAGCAGTTGACGGTGCTATCGAAGCCTTGAAGAAAATAGATGTTCCCGCTTCCTGGAAGGATGCAAAGGACGAAGCAGCAGACGACAGCGCAAGACCTGCATTCATAAAGAACATCGTAGATCCCGTAAATGCACAGAGAGGTAACAAACTCCCCGTAAGCACATTTGCAGGTATCGAAGACGGTACTTTCGAAACAGGTACTTCCGCATATGAAAAGAGAGGCGTTGCAGTAAACGTTCCCACATGGATTGCAGACAAGTGTATCCAGTGTAACCAGTGTTCACTCGTTTGTCCTCACGCTGCTATAAGACCTGTACTTCTTACAGATGACGAAGCAGCAAATAAGCCCGCAGGTTTTGACACATTAAAGGCTACAGGCTTCGAAGGCAAACAGTACCGTATGCAGGTATCCGTACTTGACTGTCTCGGTTGCGGTGTTTGTGCTCAGGTTTGTCCTAAGGGCGCAATCGAAATGAACCCCATCGACAGCCAGTACGATCAGGTTCCCAACTGGGATTTTGCTATGACTGTTCCCTCCAAGCAGGATGAAATAGACATTGCAAAGAACATCAAGAATTCCCAGTTCGCACAGCCCATGCTCGAATTCTCCGGCGCATGTGCAGGCTGTGGTGAAACACCTTATATCAAACTTATCACTCAACTCTTTGGTGACAGAATGATGGTTGCAAATGCTACCGGATGTACATCCATCTGGGGCGGAAGCGCACCCTCCATGCCTTACACCAAGAACGCAGAGGGCAAAGGTCCCGCTTGGGCAAACTCCCTCTTTGAAGATAACGCTGAATTCGGTCTTGGTATGGTTAAGGCTAACCAGAAGATCAGAAACACACTCAAGATGAGAATGGAATCCGTAATGGATGCTGTTAAGCCTGAACTCAAAGAAGCATTCAAGGCTTGGATTGCAGGTATGAACGATGCAGCCGCTTCCAAGGCAGCAGCCAAGGATATCATCGCTCTCATCGGAGCAGAAGATATGTCTAACCCCGCTATCAAGGAAATCGCAGACAGAGCGGACTTCCTTGTTAAGAGATCCCAGTGGGTATTCGGCGGTGACGGTTGGGCATACGATATCGGTTACGGCGGTCTTGACCACGTTATCGCTTCCGGCGAAGATATCAACATCTTCGTTGTAGATACCGAGGTTTACTCCAACACAGGCGGTCAGTCTTCCAAGGCTACACCTACCGGTGCAGTTGCTAAATTTGCCGCTTCCGGTAAAAAGGTTAAGAAGAAAGACCTTGGTATGATTGGCACAACCTATGGTTATGTATATGTTGCTCAGATTGCTCTTGGTGCTAACCCCGCACAGGCACTCAAGGCTATAAGAGAAGCAGAAGCATACAACGGTCCTTCTCTTATCATTGCTTATGCTCCCTGTATCAACCACGGTATCAAGGCAAAAGGCAACATGGCAAACTCCATTGCCGAAGAAAAGAAGGCAGTAGAAACAGGTTACTGGCATCTCTGGAGATATGATCCTACTCTTGCAGAAGCAGGACAGAATCCATTCCAACTCGATTCCAAGGAGCCCACAGGCAAGGTTATAGACTTCCTCATGGGAGAAAACCGTTACCTCATGCTCCAGAAGGCATATCCCGATGTAGCAGAACAAATCTTTGCAAAGGCTGAAAAAGACCTTGTGGAAAGATATGAAAACTACAAGAGAATGGCAAAATCCTACAACGATTAATCAGTAATCACAAAATTTTGGCGGACTTAAGTTTTTAAGTCCGCCAAAAAATTATTATAGGAATTGGATAAGTTATTTTTGAGTATTATATAATATATAAAAAGTAGTAAGAAGGTATTTTATGAAGTCTTTTTTGTTTAAAGGAAGGTACATTATAATTTGTGCATTGGTGCTCGCAGTCTTGGCAGGAGTGCTTGTTGGTCTTGGGGTTTTTGAGTCCCAAGCAGATGTTATAGCAAAGGGAGTAAGCGTGTCGGGCATTGACCTTGGCGGTATGACAAAAGAAGAGGCAAAGACGGCTTTGGACGGTCATGTCGGTTTTGTCAAAGATACCGTGCTCAATTTTCAGTGCGAAGATGTAAGTTTCACTGTTGGCTCTGCGGATATAGCGCTTGGAGTAAATACCCTTGCATCTGCAGACAGAGCATACGCTGTGGGAAGAAGCAAAGATGCAAATAAAAACAAAGAAGACATTAAAAAGGCAAAAAAATCAGGCATAAATCTCAATATGGTTTTAACATTTGACAAAGACAAATTCCTGCTTGTTGCAGGAGACTACCTGGGCAATAAGACTGTGGACCCATCTCCCATGACCGTGGAATATGGGGAAGACTGCCTCATTGTAACAAACGCTATGGAGGGCAAAGTTATAAACACCGACACCCTTCTTCTTGCAATGGAGCATGAACTTTCAGACTTTAAGTGGGATGCGCCCGCAGTTATTGAACTTGAAAATTACACACCCGAAAACCTCACTTTTGACGAATTTAAAAAGCAGTATGTCAGAGAGGCAAAGGACGCGGTTTATACCAACGCGAACGGAGAGCACAACATAGAGCCCGAGGTTATAGGTGTTGAAATAGACGAAGAGGAAGCAAGAAAAATCTTCGAAGAGAATAAAGACTCCAAAGAGGCTTACAAAATACCCGCAAAAATCACAAGACCCCGGATAACTGCAAAATATCTGGAGGATAAATATGTAAACAAAATAATGGCACAGTATTCCACGTCATTTGCAGGCAGTTCCGAGGGCAGATGCCAGAATATTATACTTGCCGCCTCCAAAATAGACGGATATGTGTTAAATCCGGGTGAAAAGTTCTCCTACAACGATGTTGTGGGACCAAGAACAGAGGCAGCAGGCTTTAAGGTTGCCCATGTGTATGTCGGAACCAAGGTAGTGGACGGCATAGGCGGAGGAATATGTCAGGTGTCTTCCGCACTGTACAATGCGGTTGTACTGGCAGACCTCAAAACCGTCACCAGAGTAAACCACTCCATTCCCGTAAATTATGTTCCTATGGGAAGAGATGCCACCGTTTCCTACGGTACCATTGACTATGTGTTCCAGAACGATAAATCCCACCCCGTAAGCATAAAGGCTACCATTGAGGGAACCACCCTCACAGTATCTATAGTGGGAACTTCCGAAATGGATTACACTGTGGAATTCCAGACAAAGTATGTGTCTTCCATTCCGTATTCCGAAATCACAACCGAGGATGAAACACTCCCCGAGGGCGAAAGCAAGATAATTGCAAACGGCTCCAACGGAAGCGTGTATGAAAGTTACAGAGTGTACAAGAGAGACGGCGTGGAATTTGACAGAAAGTTTGAATCGAAAAGCCGTTATCAGCCCACTGCCAAAGAGGTGGTTGTGGGCACCAAAAAAGCGGACGACCCTGCGCAACAGTCTCAAGCACCGCAGGAAGAACCCGAGATTCCTCCTGTGGAAGAAAATGTTGCAGGTGAAGAAACCCCTGTGCCCAAGGAAGAAGAAATCGGAGGAAATATTGAGGATATCATAGTTCATCCCGAACCCGAAAATGAAGAAACCCCTGTGATAATCGAGGAATAAGTGATACTGATGAAACTGCTTAAGAAATGTTATGGAGTGATTTTGTATGTTAAAACCATTAAAACTTACCCCTGCATACAAAGATTACATCTGGGGCGGTGAAAAACTGCGCACTTTGTACGGCAAAGATACCGACATAACCCCCGTGGCGGAAAGTTGGGAACTCAGTTGCCACAAAGACGGACACAGCACAATATTCGGCGGAGAACATCACGGCAAAACCCTTAAAGAATACATCAGTGAAAATCCCTCTGTCTTGGGTACAAGCGTGGAGGGAGATGAACTCCCCATACTCATTAAGTTCATAGATGCCTGCGACAACCTCTCCGTGCAGGTTCATCCCAACGATGAACAGGCGAAACTGTGGGAGGGGCAAAAAGGAAAGACGGAAATGTGGTATGTGGTGGATGCCGATAAGGATGCACGCATTATATACGGTCTTAAAAATGACACTTCCAGAGAAGAAATTGAAAGTGCCGTAAAGGAAAAGAGACTTGAAAATCTGTTAAACAGTGTTCCGTCTGAAAAAGGCGATGTGTTCTTTGTGGAGGCAGGTACCATCCACGCCATAGGCAGAGGGAACCTTATTGCAGAAATTCAGCAGAATTCTAATGTTACATACAGACTGTACGATTACGGAAGAGTGGGTAAGGACGGCAAGGAGAGAGAACTCCACATTGAAAAAGGCGTTATGGCGGCAACGCTCCGAAAAGCAGAAAACAAAGAACCTGTAATGCAGGACGGCATAAAAATACTTGCCGGTTGTAAGTATTTTGAAGTGAAAGAAATAAAGTTAAATGGTGCAAAAAACCTTACAGCCGACGAAAAGAGTTATCACGCTCTTGTAAACGTGGGCGGCAACATAGAAATGACGGGTGATGATATCTTCTTGACAATACGTGCAGGTGAAACCGTGTTTGTTCCTGCAGGCATGGGCGAATACACCTTAAATGGTGAGGCCACCGTTCTTTTTGTGTCAAATTCAGCGATGTAAAAAACAGTCAAAAAACTATTGATTTTTAAAAAAATCTGTGATATTATATTAAAGTGATTTGACTAAGGCCCCTTGGTCAAGCGGTTAAGACGGCGCCCTCTCAAGGCGCAATCATGGGTTCGATTCCCGTAGGGGTCACCAAAAAAGAACGACTATTCTATTAGAATAGTCGTTCTTTTTTGTGTGGCTCTATTTGTTGGACACCCCAACATTTATTATAGAGCCTTTTTTAATTCAGAGAAACCCACGTGCGCGTGAGTTTTTATTCACCCATCATATCCACATATGTAAGGTCTTCTTTGGCTTCCGATGCACGGTTATATGCAAGAGTTGCAATACAAAGGTCGGGGCTTCCCATTCCAACAAGTTCGCACATAAGACGCTCATCGGGAGTTGTTCTGCCTTCTTTGAAACCTGCCGCAATGTCGGGCAGTTCCGCTGCGAAGTCATCTTCGGTGATTTCTCCCCGGTGTGCCATATTGAGGAACTGCCCTCTGTGGAGTCCCTGTGCTATGTGGTCCAGATAAAGTTTATCAAAATTCCTTGCAATATCGTCGCTTACTTCGTGGAAAGAGCCCATTGTGAGCACAAGACATCCTTTTTTGCACCAGGGTTCTTCCACAAGAACAGTGTCTGCAGTAGTGAGGGTTATTATAACGTCGGAATCCTTGCAGGCTTCTTCGATGCTTTCATAGGGAGTAATGTTAAAATCAGCGTCGGGGAAATGTCTGTAGAAACCCTCCCGTGCTTCTTTGGATATGTCGCACATACGAAGTTCGCCTATTTTATGCACTCTTCTTATACATTCAACGGCGTAATATGCCTGACGCCCTGCGCCGATTATTGTAATTACATCACTTTTTGCTGCAAGATATTTCATTGCGACTGCAGGCTGAGCACCTGTTCTTGCATCGGAAATCCAGTCTCCGCATACCAAAGCCTTGAGAAAACCGTCGTGAGGGTCGGTTATAAGGAGATTTGAACGTATGAAAGGAAGACCTTTGGACGGATTGTCGGAGTAACCGCCGACAACCTTGATACCTGCGGAGTCAAGTGGTTCTATGTAGGAAGGCATAGAGTTGAACCAACCTTTTACACCAAGTGAAGACATATCGGTTGTTATCTTCGGAGGCATAATTACCTTTTTCTCGCCGTACCATTTCCAAGTGTTTTCTACTGAATCTATAACATCTTCTATAGATACATATTTTTTAACCGTTGCATTTGTTAAGATTGCTGTTTTTCTATCCATAACGGACACCTCCTGATTTTATTAAATATAATATTATCATATTGTCTGACAAATTGCAATAGTTTTTTAAATATCTTTACACCAAAGTATTAAAGGTGTATAATACAATATGTAAAAATAAGTATGAAAAGGTTGTGCTAAAGTGGACATTACACCAATTATAAGCAAACAAAAATATGAATCCGTTGCAGAACAGATTATGATGCTCATAAGAGACAACACTTTTGCCGAAGGAAGTCAACTTCCAACAGAAACAGAACTTGCCGATATGTTCAAGGTCGGCAGAAGTTCTGTAAGAGAGGCGATTAAGGGGCTTCAGCTTGCAAACATTCTCACGGCAACTGCCGGAAAGGGGACACTTGTTTCCGAAAATGCTCTGATTGCCATTGCAAATGTTGACCTTGGCGAACTGCTTATGGATACAAACAGCCTTTCGGAACTCATAGAAATTCGTTGTATACTTGAACCTGCCGCCGCCGAAATGGCTGCGAGGCGGCGTACAGAGGATGATATTAATGCTATGGAAGATGCAATAAACAGTATGGAAGGTGTAGACGATAAACTTAAACTTCTTCGATTGGGACACCGTTTTCATTCTTCTCTTATATGCGCTTGTAAAAACCGAGCAATAATCCAGTTTCACGACTCAATATCTCTGCAACTTCTGAAAATGCGCGAAAAGGACTTCCTGACAAAAGAAATCTATATCCGCGATTTGCACAGACACAGGAAGATACTGGATGCAATTATAAAAAAGGATGGTACTTTGGCAAAAGAACTTATGCTAAATCACCTCATAACGGACTATACCGATTATATAAAATAGCAAACATTGCCCAAAAACCTGTGTAAAAAAGCGGGATTTTGGGCAATTACAACTATTTACAATATTATGAAACAGTGGTAAAATCATAGAGGTTTTAAAATAGGGGTGGAGGTGCCGAATATGCGGGAAGAAACAACGTCATTGTTGGTAAACTCTCTTGACGGAACGCACGTACATCTTGAAAATAAACATTTAAGCAGAAGTTTTTATTGGTTTTTGTGGGTTATGTATGCCTTTGTGTACATGACAAAGAGTTGTTTCACAGCCGCCATGGCATCCATGGTTTCCGAGGGCATAATAACAAAAACCCAGACAGGTACAATCAACGCCGCGTTTTATCTTATATACGGTCCGCTCCAGATACTGGGCGGATTTATGGCGGACAAATACAATCCATACCAAATGATAAAACTAAGCCTTTTCGGAGGTGCCGTTGCCAATGCCATTATATACACATGTCCGACTTATCCCGTAATGCTCGGCGCCTGGTGTTTCAATGCCGTTGCACAGTTTTCGCTGTGGCCTGCCACCTTTAAACTCATATCTTCGCAACTTGTCAGAAGCGACAGACGTATGATGACTTTCTACATTTCTTTCGGCACAACGGCAGGTATGTTTATGTCCTACCTTGTGGCGGCAATAGTACCCGGGTGGCAATACAACTTTTTGATTTCCACGGCGGTTTTGCTTGTGTTTGCTGTTATGCTCGCTTTTGTGTACAGAAAGAGAATTCTTCCAAAACTGAAAGTGGACAGGGACGTGTACATATCAAAAACGGGAATTATAAAGATAAAAAAGGACAGAAAATCAAGCGGTCCGTGTGTGAAACTGTTTTTAAAAAGCGGATTTTTCGTAATGTGTTTTTTGGTTTTCTGCCGTGTGGTTATAGACAACGGCATAAAGACCCTGTCTCCTACAATGCTCATGGAAACATACAGTGTTTCTCCGTCTTTCGGTAATGTGCTCGGACTTATAGTTATTGTCGCAGGAGTTGTGGGAATGGTCACTGTGGGAATTGTTTTCCCGCGGTTTGTCAAAAATGAACTGTGGCTTCACGCGGCAATGATGATATTTGCCATACCGTTTTCCGTTGCGCTTCAGAATATGTCAAAAGTCGGGATGGTCGGTTCCGTGGTTTCCATGTGTGTCATTTCCGCACTTTTCACTGCCATGCGTACCCTTGCTTACAACTACAATCTGCGCTTTGCCGAGTATGGCAAGAGCGGAACTGCCGCAGGTGTGAGCAATGCAGCGGAATCTCTTGCGATAACCGTTCAGAGTTATGCTTTTACCAGGATGGCGGATGTTGCAGGCTGGTCGCCCGTTATGACTGTCTGTGTTGCAGTAACCGTGGCGGCTGTGGCACTTAACTTTGTTGTTATTTTTATGTGGAGAAGATTTTCCAAAGCAGGACTTAATTAGATGTTTTTTCAAACGGCACAGAACCTTGGTTTGTGCCGTTTCGTTAATATATTATAAAAATTTGTCAGAATATGCGGTATTATGTATAATATTTGACATTCCGATTGCCTTGTGCTATGATTGTAATGTATATAATTTTCTAAAATCCATATGAGGTGTCTTATGAAACAAATGAATTTCACAAGAAACAGAACAATTTTTCTTTTTGACATCCTTGGTTCTGCAATAATATATATGCTCGGCATCGTCTTTCTTTTCGGCACAAAGGAGGGGACGGTAAATGCACTTAAATTTATGCCCCTTGGGCTTGTTATAACCGCATCTATGCTTCTGGTGTATTTCTTGGCAGGTATGTACAGGGTCCTGTGGAATTATGCCGGAACCAAAGATTATGCCAGAATGGTTTTGTGTTCTGTAATCGGAACAGCCCTTTCGCTGGTTGTAACTCTCGCTGTAAGATATGCAATGCACACTCGTTATTCAGGTAACACGGCAGATGTTTTCCGTATGTGTATTCTTATGGTTCTGGGAGTTTCGGTGTACACCATCGGGGTGAGAATGCTTATACGCGCAATCTCAAAGATCCCTACTCACCACGAACTTACGCCCGAGGAAATGAACAAGAAAAAAGTTCTCCTTGTGGGAGCGGGAGTTGCGGCTTCCATGCTTCTTCGTGATATGCCATTAAACGAGAATCTCAATTTCAAAATTGTGGGAGTGGTGGATGACAACCCCTCCAAACTGGGAAGCGTGTTCTGCGGTTACCAGATAATCGGAGACAGAAATGATATTCCATCCATATGCCAGAGACTCAAGGTGGACGAAATTTTCCTTGCGATGCCATCGGCAAGCGTTACAGACAAAAAGGAAATTCTTGAAATATGCACAAAAACAAAAGCAAAGGTAAAAATAGTTCCTGCTCTTGACCAGGCAATATCTTCACAGGGAAGTCAAAAAATGCTCAGAAATGTGCAGATAGAAGACCTTTTGGAAAGACAGGCGATTGTTCTTGACAACAAGGAAATTTCGGGTTACATAGAGGGAAAAACAGTTCTTGTAACAGGCGGAGGCGGTTCGATAGGTTCGGAACTTTGCAGACAGATAATGCGCTACAATCCCGAGAACCTTGTGATTGTGGATATATACGAAAACAACGCCTACGACCTGCAGATGGAACTTAACAGAAAGTATCCCGACAATCCGCCTACTGTGCTCATTGCCTCTGTGAGGGATATGGACAGGCTGGACAGAATATTCGAAGAATACAAACCCTACATAGTGTTCCACGCGGCGGCCCACAAACACGTTCCTCTCATGGAGCAGAGCCCTTGCGAAGCAATAAAGAACAATGTTTTCGGTACATACAATGTGGCTCTTTGCGCAGACAAATACGATGTAAAGCGTTTTGTTATGATATCTACCGACAAGGCGGTTAACCCTACAAATATCATGGGTGCAACAAAGCGCATGTGCGAACTTATTGTACAGGCTATGCACAAAATAAGCGACACGGAATTTGTTGCGGTAAGATTCGGCAATGTTCTGGGCTCAAACGGAAGCGTAATTCCTCTTTTCAAACGTCAGATAGAAGAGGGAGGCCCCGTTACCGTAACACACAAGGATATAACAAGATTCTTTATGACCATTCCCGAGGCGGCACAACTTGTACTTCAGGCGGCAAGTTACGCAAAGGGCGGAGAAATCTTTGTTTTGGACATGGGCAAACCTGTGAGAATTTATGACTTGGCGAAGAATATCATAAGACTTTCGGGTTATACTCCCGATGTGGATATTAAAATAGAAGTTACGGGACTCAGACCGGGCGAAAAACTCTTTGAAGAACTTCTTATGAATGAAGAGGGGCTTACGAAAACAAGGCACGAAAAAATATTTGTCGGTGCTCCGTCCGACATTACTATGAACGAATTGAAACCCAGTCTGGATATACTGCAAAAAGCAGCAGACAGCAATGATGTGACGGGTATTAAGGATATTGTTGAAAAGGTTGTACCCACATACATAAAGAATCCTGATTCTGTAAATAAAGTTCAAAATACTGCAAGGGTTTAACAGGTATCAATGGTAGGCAGAATAATATACAAAGATTTTGAAACAGGTTCCTACGAGAAAATGCTCGTGACTGTGTTTGACGGAATTTCATACCCGGACATGGAGAAAAACAACGATTTTTCATCATATCTTGTAACTTTTTCCGAAAAGAAAATACAAAAGCAGTATGTAAGTTCCGACAGTGCTCCGCACTGCACAATAAATGAGATACTTGCCGTTTGCCGTAAGGCGAGGGAGTTTCTGTTTTGCCATAACTATGTGACGGTGGCAGAGTTTGTGCTCGCGGGAGAAAACATCAGGATAAGAAGCGTATCTTCAAAATCGGGTGCGTATTCACCTGTGGATTTTTCCGCGGTTTTCACAAAGGGTGTGAGGGATGTCTACAAACTTGTGGCAGAATTTAAGGATACTACCCATCTGTACCGTTCGCTTCTTTGCAGTGTTCTTAATTACTGTGTTTCGGAAATTTTTGGCATCGAGGAGGAAATGTTTGGTGTATCTTCGGCGGGAGTGTATGCCAATGTATCTCTTTTCAAGTTTTCCAAAGAGGCACTCGGTGAGGCAAAGGTCCCCTGTGAACTTTGTGCTCTTATGAAAACTGTGCGCAAAAGACGCCACATGATAAACCCCGCCCGTATCAGGCACAATTTTCCTGACATGGAAGAATCCCAAAGGGTTTTACCACGCGAAAGACTTATTTCCGACTTCAGATTTTTAAGGTACAAAGTGCTTAAAACCGTCCTCGGTTTAATGCCAAGGCCGATGAATGCACCGCAGATTACGCGGTTTATACTTTCGCTTCCCTGCAAAGAGGAAATAATTTGCGGTTTTGAAGAATATTATGACCTGTTGCGTGAATTTGCGCTTAGATTTGAACATGTTTTTGAAGCAAAATCCCACGTGGATTATTTGGAAGTTGAAGATGTATTTAGTCTCGCTTGCCGTGAAGACACGGCAGTTGAGGCGGCAAAAAGAGCGTCAGCCTTAAGTGCAAATATGAAATTAAGATGCAAACTGCCGTGCCCTCCGTACTACGATTCTTTGGGCAGAGCATATTGGGAGAAAGGATAGGATATACAATGAAAGCAAACGAAGGATTTTTGGTAAAAGAGGTTGCAGGAAGTTTTGTAATTGTGCCCACGGGTGCAAACATAGTTGACTTTTCTGCAATGATTACCATAAACGATACCGGGGCTTTTCTCTGGGAAAAACTTCAAAACGAAATTTCGGAAGACGAACTTACTGCGGCACTTACCGCGGAATACGACGTGGACGAAGATACCGCGAGAGCAGATGTCAAAGAGTTTGTAAGCGTTCTTATGGAAAAAAAGGTAATAAAATGATAATTAACGAAAATGCAAAATACAGCATAAACGATGTTGCCCCTTTGATAGAGGAGTGCATAAAAAACGGAAGCAATATAAGGATAAAAGTTTCGGGCATAAGCATGACCCCTCTGCTCCACAACGCCAAGGACAGTGTTGTGCTTTCGAAAACAGATTCCGTAAAGAAATACGACATCGTTCTTCACCGCAGAGAGAACGGGCAGTATATTCTGCACAGAATAATAAAGAAAAAAGGGAGCACTCTCACCATAGCGGGAGATTTTGAAACAGAGAAAGAGTATCCTGTCTCTGAAAGTGCTGTAATCGCAAAGGTTGTTTCTTTTCGCAGAAACGGTAAGGACTACAAACCCGAAGATTTCATAATCAGGCTCTATTCTGTGATATGGGTTATGATTTTTCCTGCAAGACAGCAGGTTTTGTATATTCTAAATGTTTTCAGGAGGCTTTTCCATGTTTAAAGGAAGAATGCCGGAAGTAAGGTGGCTTTTCAAAAATGCAAAACCCGTAATGGGGCAAATACTTATCCTCACCGCTTTGGGTGTGGCGATTTCCTACATATCGGTGCAGTTTGCCCTTGCGAGCCGTGACCTTCTGGACAGTGCAACAGGAAACGGGGATTTTCTCCGCTGTGTAATCCGTATTGCTCTTCTTCTTGTATTGGACCTTACGGTGCAGAGTGCATACAACATTCTTTCCGTGCGAACGGGCTCTCTGTATAAAAACAGACTTCAGAAGAACCTGTTTGCATCGGTGACAACAACGGATTTTTCAAGTATCAATAAATACCATTCGGGAGAAATAGTAAACAGACTTACCAAAGACATAAAAAACGTAAGCGACAATATAATAGATCTGATACCTGCGGTAATAATGCTCGTTACGGGAGTTGTTTTCAGTTTTATTGCTCTTGCAAAATTGGATATGTCTTTGGCGCTTATCTGCATTGCGCTGGGCCCTGTTGTTTTTGCCTCTTCTGTTATCTATGGAAGAAAAATCAAGAAACTTCATTCAAAGTGCTTGGAAAGTGACGGAAAAATACTCTCGTTCATGCAAGAGTGCATACAAAATCTTCTTGTGATAAAGGCATTCGGAAAAGAAAAGTTTGCTTCGGACCGCAACAGCATTCTTCAAAGAGAAAACTACCGTTATAACATGAAGGCAGGATACATAAGTCTTCTTGTAAACGTTATGTACTTTCTGGCACTCACGGCGGCATACTATTTTGCCGTTGCCTGGTGCGCCTACAAAATAAGCAAAGGCATTATGACCGTGGGAGCATTTGCGGCGATTATTCAACTTGTGGGTTCCGTTCAGAATCCTTTCAGAGAAATCTCGGGAAGTTTCACCAGATTCTTTGCAACTTGCGCATCGTGCGAGCGTATAATGGAAGTGGAAAATCTTTCCAAAGACAAAGTTGCAGATGCCGTCTCTTTGGATTTTGACAGGATGGAAATAAAAGACCTTTGCTTTTCCTACGCAGACAGAGAGGTTTTGAAAGATTTATCCTTTGATTTTAAGCATGGAGACACCGTTGTTGTTACAGGCTTGTCGGGAAAGGGCAAAAGCACTCTTATGAAACTTATGCTTGGCATATATCCGCCATCGCGCGGAGAAATCGCTGTATATAATAATGAAGAAAAAACAATTCTCGATTCGGGGACGCGTTCTCTCTTTTCCTATGTTCCTCAGGGAAATATGATAATTTCGGGGACTATCGGCGAAAATATTTCGTTTTTTGAAAAAGCGGATGAAAAGAAAATCCGCGCCGCGGCAGATGCAGCCTGTATACTTTCGTACATAGACTCACTGCCCGACGGAATGAACACACTTGTAGGCGAAAACGGTCTGGGCCTTAGCGAAGGGCAGACACAGCGGCTTGCAATAGCAAGGGCGGTATATGCCGATTCGCCCATCATCCTCCTGGACGAAGCAACGAGTGCTCTGGACGAAGAAACAGAGGCGGAAATACTCCGGAAAATCAAAAAACTCAAGACAAAAACCTGCATAATAATAACTCACAGACCAAAAGCGCTGGAGATTTGCGACAAACGTTTGCAAATATAATTTTCCTTTGTGTATTGTGCACAAGTCAGAGCCTATGGAATTGTAACTAATTTAAGCCTAAAAAATCAAAAAATGTATTGACAACCAAATTTATGTTTGATATAATGTTTACAACAATCAGTATATTAAATGAAGGAGATGTGTAACAAAATGAAAATAAAGTTTTCCAAAACTTTAGCGATTGCTTGCGTATTATGCATGGCTTTTGCAACCTTAACTGCTTTTGCTGATGTATCAGTAGTAACAACCACAGACTACGACTTTGATCGTCACAACGACGAAACCAACACTATTGACATGACTGTCACAACAACCGTAACAGGTCTCGCCGATAACGGTGAAATCACCTACTATGTTGAAAATGATGGTGAAATAGTATTTATCGATCAGAAAACCGCTGAAGACGGTGAAGTAGAATTTGTATTCAAGGCTGCTTATGGCGATGTTATTAACGCAGTAGCAAAGAATGGTTCTGATAAGGGATACACCGGTTTCCAGGATTTCACATTTGGTGAAGGATGTAACTACCTTTCAAATGCTGCCAAAGACATTACTGAAACACCAAACAACTGGGGTGAAAAAGTTTCGCTTGAGGTTGAAGGTGAGTCTAATATAACAGGTCAGTATGTCTTCCAAGGCACAGTTCAGGGTCCTGTTACAGAATACGGTGTAAAGGTTAAATTAGGTACTGATACCGAATACACAGAATTCCCTGCACAGGGTTGTGATGATAGAGGTAACTTTGCTATAGTTATCGAAGGTCTTACTGATACTGAAGCAGCAACTGCTGTAAAGTACGTTAAATAAGGAAAGGGAGGAGATAACAATGAAAAAGTATAACAAGCCTACAATTCAGGTTGTCGAGTTATCTGTTAAGGAATCTCTCTCTGCTATTCCTTCAAACTTCGGCGTAACTATGAAGAAACTCAAAGGTTCCTCTTATAAGAACCTTGCTATTTACAGAAAGACATCCGCAAACGCGTAATTTAAGTTTAAAATGAATTTCACAAAGCAGTTAAATTCAATTTAATATCTGAGGCAAAAAAGGATTGGCGACGGCCAATCCTTTTTGCTTTGTATTTATCGGCTTTGGGTGTTGAAAAGTGTGTCGTTTTGTGGTACAATGTTTAGAACACAAGGGGACGGTTCTCCTGTGTCTTTGTTTTATTAGCGAATAACACAAGGGGACGGTTCTGCTGTGTCGTTGTTTTGTTAGCGAATAACACAAGGGGACGGTTTTATTGTGTCGCTCTTTGGTTAGCAAATGTATTTGTTTCGTTTGGGTGTTGAAAAATGTGTTGCTTTGTGGTAAACTTTGATATGTAAGGTATAAATCAAATTGCAGGGTTTGGTGGTTTCCGACGAACCGATTACGGTCCATTATACATATTGTAACCTGCAATATGTATCGCCATAGGTGTATCTGCAATCATTGTAGGTGAGGGGCTTGCTCCTGCCGGAAAATTCATTGACAAGCAGAATTAATATGTTATAAAGGCGGGATATGTATGTGGTTTATATTCGCAATACTGTCTGCGATATTTGCAGCGCTGACTTCCATACTTGCCAAGGTGGGGATTGAGGGTGTAAATTCCAATCTTGCAACTGCGTTAAGAACAATGGTAGTAGTTGTTATGGCGTGGGCAATGGTGTTCATTACAAATACTCAGAGCGGCATAACGGAAATCAGCAAAAAAAGTTGGATTTTTCTTCTTCTTTCGGGAGCGGCAACCGGCGCTTCATGGCTTTGCTACTACAAAGCCCTCCAAATAGGACAGGTTTCAAAGGTAGTGCCCATAGATAAGTTGAGCGTTGTTATAACACTTATTCTTGCATTTGTTTTTTTGCACGAAGAATTCACATTAAAGTCATTGCTGGGGTGCGTACTCATAGGTCTGGGAACTTTGGTAATGGTTTTATAAATATATTTTAGCATGGAAACGTAATAAAAAACATTAAAGCATTTTATTATAATTAATTGTAATTTTACGGAGGTAGAAAATGAAGTGTGAAAGATGCGGTACATCATCGCCCAACGGCACAAAATTCTGCATTTCCTGCGGAGAAAAACTGCCTGACGGGACAGGTTGTACAAATTGTGACCATGAACTTGCATATGGTTCTAAATATTGCATAAAGTGCGGTCAGAAAGTGCCCAAAGGGACCTATGACGCCGAGTACAATGAAACAATCTGGGCTAAGATAGACCAATTAAAAGATGGGTACGACTCCCTTGCGTTCAAGAAAATAACAGGTAACATTGTATTCAAGTTTGTTTTGTTTTTCGGTGCACTGGTATATCTGTTTTTCTCCCTGTACGGTAACTTCAACGGTATCAGACTCAAGGACAACGAAGCCTACACAATACAATACAACAAAAAGATGGATGAATACTACATATCCCCCAAGAAAATTTCTGCAAACCTGGAACTGTATGCTCCTGCAGGTACGGAAAATCTGGTTTTCACTGCCGTAATAGACGAAAAAGAAGTGAACGTAAAGCAGTACACCACTGAGGAGTACAAAAAAGAGGGTTACAGAGTTGAAACCAACGAGTATGAATACATACTCATAGAGGCACTCCGAAACGGCAAAACAGTGGATACGGTAAAGATAATTGTTGTGGAAAAGTAGGTGAAAACATATGCCAAACAAAATTGCAAACGAAGAATTTCAGTACTGCACACATTGCGGTGCGGCAAACGTAATGAGCGCCGTGGAATGCTCTGAATGTGAAAAGAAGATTAAGACAAAATACCGCCCTTTCTATGATTTTTTGAAAAAGCATACCAAGGAAGAACTGGCGGAAAAGACAACAGACACTGTTCTTTCGTATCTGTACAGATTTCTTTTGTCTCATATCTACGGTGTTGCACTTTCCGTGACGGTTGTTGCCGCCACTGTATCCACTACCTACGCGGTAGCACCTCACATAGAGAAAGTTACCGAAACCAAGGTTGCAACAGTGCAAACCCACGCTGAACCGCAGACGGAGGAAGAGGCGCCCATTGTTGAGGAGAAAAAGGAATATCCGCCGCTAAGCAGTGATGACCTCGATGTTTTCGACGATTTAACATCTACTGCCGATGCTTTTGCCGATATGAAACGTCAGTCGGAAAGTTATTGGTATGCACCGACACAAATCAGTTCCGTTTCGCAGTTGTATGCTGAAAACAACATAGCAGATTACGGGTTTTCGGGCGAACATCAATTAAACTCCAACCCCATAGATATCCATATGCTGGATGTTTACGATGAATATATTGATAATTACAGCAGTTTCTGGTCCGACAGGTACATAGATTTCTCAAGTGCCGTAACGGGCGAAGACTGCACAACAGACTTGGCAAAACAACTCATGGATGCAGGCTACACCGTTGCCGAGTGCAATTACGTTCTGGCGGAGGGCTATGAAGACGGAAGCGAATATAACTTCGATACCCACACGGGAGGCACTGTAGGAAGCAAACTTGTGTACCGATTTGTTTTTGTAAAAGATGACGGCGAATGGTACATAGCAGAGGACAGACTCATTGAGCGTATTAATGTGTAAAGTTGAGGAAATTATTATATGCAGAGAGAAAAATTCAGCGTTAAAATAGCAGATATCGTTTTCGAAACAGATACATACTTCGACCCGTACACAAAGGATATATTTAAGCCTTATCTGACAACGGAAGACGATTTGTGCAATGACAAAGTAAAGGTGCATTGCTCCCGTATTCAGGGCGACATAGAGGAACCTTTGTCAAACAAACTTACCGAAAGGGAAGATTACAACTGGTACTCGGACGGAAACGGAAAATACACAATGTGTTTTATTGACCCCGATGAGGGCTTTGTATGTGCAAGATTTGACTACGACGACAATCTCAAAACTGCCGAGGTTGTTTTAAAGGATGTCAGGGCATACAACGGCACGGATGATGAGTTCTTTTTGTCAAACATACTGGAAAGGCTTTTCAGACTGGTTATTGTGTTCTGCGGCGGATTTATTGTTCACGCGTCTTCCATAGTCCACGAAGGGTACGGACTGGCTTTTTCGGCACTTTCCGGCACGGGAAAATCCACCCACACGGATTTGTGGCAAAAGGTTTATCCGGGCACATATATATTGAATGACGACGGCCCTGCCTTAAGGCAGATAGGAGACATCTGGTATATATACGGCACTCCCTGGGCAGGCACAAGCGGAATAAACAAAAATGAAAAGGCACCGCTTAAAGCACTTGTTTTTTTGGAAAGAAACGAGTATAATGTAATAAGAGACATTTCTGCCATTGAGGGATTACGACGTATTTTCGAAGCGATAATACATCCTGTTTCCGATGAACTTATGAGCCGTATTCTTTCGTCGGTTTCATCGTTTATGTCTCTTGCAAGACTGTGCGTTCTGGGATGCAACATTTCCGAGGAAGCACCAAAAACAGTCAAAGAATTTTTATATAATCAGGAGGACTGAAAAAATGAAAAAAGTTATTGCTTTTGCCATGACAATGGCAATTGTCATCACAAGTTTTGCCGCATTGCCTGCTGTTGCAAATGCCGCATTTCCCGATATGGCGGCAGACCACTGGGCATATGCACAGGTAGAACGCCTCGCATCCGAGGGTACCATAAACGGAATGCCCGACGGAAGTTTCAACCCCACAGGAGTTGTAAGCCGTGCAGAATTTGTAAAGATGCTTGGAAAATCTGCTGTAAAATTCCAAAAGGATTTTGCCGATGTAAACAGCACACACTGGGCGTATGATTACATAATGTTTTCCCAGTTGGACGGCGATGCAAACGGCAATTTTAACCCTGCAAACGCCATAACCCGCGGTGAAGTTGCAAATCTTCTATACAAGCGTTATGCAAACGGAGCAAAGGAAATTGCGCCTTACTACATAACAAGCCAGGGCGCAGATGCCAATGCGGTTGCCTGGGTGTATAACACAGGTCTTATGATTGGTGCGGACAAACTCAATCTCCGTCTGCAAGACACCCTCACAAGAGCAGAGGCGGCAGTTCTCATCGTAAGAGCAAAGGATTTAAACCCCAATGCAAAGAACAATTTCATCGACAATTTCTCATCCGATGTGTACAAAAATGTGTATGAGGGTTCAAACCTTTTTGACACACCGTACGAAGAAAACGGTAATATAACATATGAAGAACTGGCTGCGGCTGCCATGAGATTTGAGTACAAGTACAGAACTCCTGCGCTTAACTATCAATTCTCCCCGAAATACGACGGAGATTATGCCAAATACTGGGATATAGCCTGCAACAATGCGCTGGATGAAAAGGGCTATAAATCCACAAAAGCCGAAGCGGACAAGTTCGCAACCGTTGACGATGCTGTTGCAATGCTCACTCTCGGTGCTATGAACAACTCCTATATCCCAAGTTCCATAGGAGATACCGGCACTGCCACATATAGCGGTGTAACCGTTAAGGACAACACCTCGAAATACGCCCAGAGAATGTGCTATGCGTACAAATTCGGTATCTCTCTTTATGCAAACGGAAACATAAACCCGACCAAACTTATTACCAAAAAGGAAGTTGCCTGCATAGTCATGCAGTACGGTCTTACATTTGGAACACAGATTGGTTATCACTGCGGTTTTGACTCGGGATATATCACAGAATATGTCCGTCTGGATGACAAGTCTTATCCTGCAAACAGGGGCATATATTCTCAGATAGGCAACAGCATTCCCAACTATGTGTATGAGGCTCCCTACAATATTGCTTCGCCCGTCAAAGTGAGTGCCAAGGATTTTGTAAACACCACCGCAATGATTGCACATACCTATGCAAATTCATTTATTTATATGAGTGAGGAAGCCTACGAAAAAGGCGCAGAAATATACATTGATTTCTACCCCACAATGTCGGTACGATTTGAAGATATGAACGAAATCTTCCGTGTAAAGATAACTGCAAAAACAGCGTTTGACGGTATGAAACTTTCCGACATATGCAAACTCGACAGCGGCGTTTCGGACAGAGAATTAAAGGCTGGAGACAGTCTCTGGTGTGACATTGCGGTCAATCAGTTTACCCCGGGAATGCTTTATATTGACTATGAACTTATGACCATAAATCAGATCATAGGATAGTCTTAATGGCTAACACTCCCGAAAATACGCATTTTATTGGCATTATAACCAAAAAAACCCGTTTTTTACGAAGTTTTGTCAGTGCAATTTTGTTGATTATAACCATTGCATAGACGGAAAAAATTTGATATAATAATCTCATACCAAAATTACTTTAGGAGGTAGTAGGTAAAATGAAAAAGAGCGAATTAGTTGCTATCATGGCTGAAAAGGCTGAATTAAAGAAAGTAGACGCAGAAAAGGCATTAAACGCTTTTGTTGAAGCAGTTACAGACGCTTTGGCAAAGGGCGATAAGATTGCTTTAGTAGGTTTTGGTACTTTCGAAACAAAGAAGCGCGCTGCAAGAAAGGGTAAGAACCCCCAGACAGGTGCTGTTATCAACATCGCAGCATCTACTGTTCCTGCATTTAAGGCAGGCAGAGGCTTAAAAGACGCTGTTAACAAGTAATGGCTTTTTGAAATTTATGCCCCGCAGTGAACTTGCGGGGCGTTTTTCATTACATTCGGAGGGTATTTTTCATGAACACTCAAGATATAGTACAAAGACAAAAAAATAACAGAAAACCCAAAGACGCAAACAGAACTCTTTTAAAAGAGTATCTGCACTACTGGTATATGCTCCTCATTACTGCTATCACCTGTCTTCCCGGTTATGTAATAGAGATATTTCTCTACAACCTCATGGTTGCCAAGAAACTGAGTGCATTTGCATCTGCAACAATAGCCATTTTTCTGGGCGGTCTCATAAGCACACTGCCGTTTCTGATACTAAACATAGTGCTTTGTGTCAAAAAGAAAAAATACTATGCCATAGTAGTACAGATTGCCGTTTTGGAGATAATAGGTATGGCTTTCTTTTTGCATAATCAGGTTCTTCTTGCAGTTGCCTGACCTGTTTTCCTTGTGTCAGAAAGGTTGATTTTTATGATTAAGATTTCCAACCTCAAAATACCGTTAGAATCGGACTTGTCTTTGGAGGAATTTGCCTGCGAAAAAATCGGCGTGAATGTAGATGACATTTTCGGTTTCACGGTACTTAAGAAATCTCTGGATGCCCGCAAAAAAGAGAATATACACTATGTATATACCGTTGCGCTCGGCACAAAAAATGAAAAGAAAATACTGAAAAGGAATATTAAAGACGTAAGTGAGTATGAGAATACTCACTATGTTTTTGAATACACAAATTTAACTTCGCCATGCCGTCCCGTTGTTATCGGTACGGGGCCTGCAGGTCTTTTCTGCGCCCTCATGCTTGCCCGTGCAGGTCTTAATCCTCTTGTGTTTGAAAGGGGAGGCAGAGTGGACGAAAGGACTGTGTCCGTAGATAAGTTGAGGGTAAAAGGGGTTTTAAATCCCAACTCCAATGTTCAGTTTGGCGAGGGCGGTGCAGGAACTTTTTCAGACGGAAAACTCACCTGCGGAGTAAATGACAAACGAACATTTTTTGTTCTTTCGGAATTTGCAAAGATGGGTGCTCCTAAAGAGATTATGTATCTTTCCAAACCTCATATCGGAACGGACTATCTGCGCACCGTGGTAAAAAACATCCGTGAGGAAATAAAAAGCCTTGGCGGAGAGATTTATTTCAATTCATGTTTTACAGACTACCTGGCAGATTCCGACGGTGTAAAACAGGTTGAGATTACAGATGTAAAAACAGGGGAAAAGAAAAATTTCCCTTGCAATACGCTGGTTCTTGCTCTCGGGCACTCTTCAAGGGATACCTACGAACTTTTGCACAAAAAAGGTCTTAGTATGACAAAGAAACCCTTTTCTGTGGGAGTGAGAATAGAGCATAAAAGAGAGTACATCAATCTTCTGATGTATAAGAATGAAAATGTGGCAGAGAGCCTGCCTGCGGCAGATTACAAATTAAGTTGCCATCCGGGAGGCAGAGGGGTGTACACTTTCTGTATGTGCCCCGGCGGAGAAGTGGTTTGCTCCTCATCGGAAAACGGAGGGGTTGTTACCAACGGTATGAGTTATTTTGCCCGTGACATGGAAAACTCAAACAGCGCTCTATTGGTTTCCGTTTATCCCGAGGATATTCCCGGAGATAATCCCCTCTCGGGAATAGATTTCCAGAGAAAGATGGAAACGGATGCTTTCAGTCTGGGCGGAGGAAATTACTTTGCGCCCTGCCAGAGAGTCGGAGATTTTATAAACAATGTTCCCACAAAGTTTTCGGGTGATGTCAGTCCAAGTTACAAACCGGGTGTGACATATTCAAATTTGTGGGACATTCTACCCGAATTTGTGGCAGATTCGCTGAAAGAAGCGCTCTTTGAACTGGATAAAAAGGCAAAAGGATTTTTGCTGGAAGATGCTGTCCTGACGGGTGTGGAAACACGCTCCAGTGCACCGCTTCGCATTGTGAGGGATGAGGGTATGCAATCCTCTCAGGCGGGGATTTATCCCATAGGCGAGGGAGCAGGCTATGCAGGAGGCATAATGTCTGCTGCAATAGACGGAATAAAATGTGCGGAAAAAATATGTGAGATGTTAAAAACCTCTTGTCTCTGAAGAGAAAGAGGTTTTTTTACAAGCACATTCCAAATGTTACAAAAGTGTTGCAATTTTTACATCGCTCATACATAATATTTACAAATGAATTCATCAAATTGACCTTTCTTTGTGCGGCAATTACAATAAAGTCACAAAAGTTAAATTTTAACAAGGAGGTCATATTATGAGAACGAGGCTATTGGCATTGGCGGTTATAATCTGTCTTTTACTTCCGAATGTTGTCTTTGCCGGTGACATCGGATATGAAGAAATCCTGACATCAACCGCGCAGTCATATGAAACAGCGATAAAAGCGAGCGCAGAAGCCGTAAAAGAAAGCGGCGGTGAGCCCGATGAATCAAAAGCGGAAATTCTGTTTTTTGTAGATCCAAGTTACATATCAAATCGTTCATTTGCAGACAGTGTGAGTTTTTTGTTTGTGTTTATACCCGACAAGGAAACAGACGACATATATTTTGCAGATTACGGCAAAAAAGGAGTCAGTGCCGTAACCAAAAACTTTGATTTCGGCGGAAAACTCAAATCACTTTATTCGGAAACGGCAAAAAGTGCGATTATGAAAATTGATGACGTGCAAACCGCTGTTAATATCAGTTTCGGAAGCAGAGTCGGTTTCTTTGGTTACTATGTTTTTGCCAAAGATAAAAACTATGTGATTTTGTACGATGTACTTGAAGAGAATAAATACAATGCAGCAGAGGAAAGCGAACTTGATGTTGAATTCGGCAAAATCTACGAAGAAGAGGAATTTGTCTCTCTTTTGGAAAAGGAAGCCTTGTCTTACAAGGAATATGTGAAAAAGCAGAACGAAGATAAAAAGTCTGATGTTACATACAAAGATAAAAACGGCGATGTAATTGAAGCCAAAACAGATAAAAAAGAAAAGAAAGATTATGACAAAGACCGCGACGATGATGAGGACGAAGTTTGCAATTGCAAGAACTGTCCCGACAAAGAGTGCGGAAAAGATGATTGTGACTGCGATTTGGCACAGTGTTCCTCGGAAGAATGTCGCGAGGAAGCACGTGAAGATGCTGAAGAAAAAAACATTTCAAAAAAAGACAAGAGAAAAAACAAAATAAAAACCGTAAACGGCTATGGTGTATTTAAGGGTGATGAAAACGGAAACCTCAACGAAGACAGTTACATAACAAGAGCAGAATTTGCCGCTGTTGTATGCAATATGCTGGCACTTGAGGTTGACGGCGAGTGGGATTTGGAAGATGCAGATTTCGATGATGTTCCCGATAAGCATTGGGCGAAAAAATATATTAAAGCCGCACGTAAGGCAGGCATAATTGCAGGTCGGGGAGGAAATCAGTTCGATCCCGATGCCAAAATCACTTTTGAAGAAGCAATGAAGATGATAGTTGCTTCCGTTGGATATACTCCAAAGGCGGAACAAAAAGGCGGATTTCCCTATGGATATACCGAGGTTGCAAAGGAACTCGGCATTACCGCTGACCTTGCAACACCCGAAAAGAACTATGCATTAAGAGGCGACATTATGGAAATGGTCTATAATAGCCTTGATATACCCCTTATGCTCCAAAAAGGGTTTGGAGAGAATATTGAATACGAAATAGCCGATGGCAAGAATGGCGATAAAAAGACTTTAAGAATAATACTTGAAGTGGAATTACCATAAATGAATTATCGGAAAGTACCTATTCCTCAATAAGTAAAAAGCAAATGCTCCGCAATCGGCGGAGCATTTGCTTTTATTTCATTAGGTTTGTAATCATATGCAGGTTCTGTTCGAACTTAACGCCGTAATCATACTTTTCCAGTTCGTCCTGTGTGGCAAGTATGCTCTCACACACAAAGTCCGTTGCAATCTTAAGCGCTTCATACAGGTCAAATCCCTGCGTCATTGCCGAACACACGGTAGATGCAAATATGTCTCCCGTTCCGTAGTAACAGCCCGGGATTTTTTCTCTCATACAGATGTGCTCTTCGCCCGTCTCTGAATTAAGGCACAGCGAACCCACTTTTCCGTCCTCGGAAAGACCTGTCACGATTATGTTTTTTGCTCCCGTCCTGATAAGCGATAAAGCAAGTTTTCTTACATACTCCGTACCGTGGTTTTCCTCGTACGGAATACCCGTGAGAAATGCTGCTTCCGTAACATTGGGGCATATTACATCCGCGTGGGAGCAGAGAGTGTGCATTTTCTTGGCAAATTCCATGTCAAACCCCGTGTACAGCCTGCCCTCGTCACCCATTACGGGGTCCACGAAAACCAGGTTGCTTTCAGTTTTGAACTGCCTGAAAAAATTGTCGACAATGTCCAGTTGGTGTATGCTTCCAAGGTAGCCCGAGTACATTGCATCAAAGGAAGCACCGAAACTTTGCCAGTGATGTATTATACCCTCCATATCCTCTGTAAGGTCACGGAAAGTAAAATCCTTGAAATTGGCACCTGTGTGCGTGGAAAGGACGGCAGTGGGAAGCACAACCGCCTCAAGACCAAATGCCGATATTATGGGTATTGACGCAGTAAGCGAGCATTTTCCCATGCAGGATATATCCTGTATTGTAACCAGCCTTTTCTGGAGCATATAATCACCACCTTATTGTCAAAAAATACAAGGGGCGGTTCAGCCTATCCGCCCCCTGCGTGTCATTTCTTATAATATCTTTCTTATCCAGCCTTCGGGCGCTTCTATTCTGCCCATCTGGATACCTGTTAAGGTGTCGTAGAGTTTCTTGGTTATGGGGCCCATTTCTGTCATACCGCTGGGCAGACATATTTCCTTGCCGTGGTCTACAATCTTACCAACAGGAGAGATAACTGCCGCTGTTCCGCAAAGACCGCATTCAGCCATTTCGCTTACTTCGGTTAACGGAATCTGTCTTTCTTCCGCTTCAAGACCCAAGTAGTCTTTTGCAACCTGTACAAGAGATCTTCTTGTAATAGAGGGGAGGATTGTGGGGGACTTGGGTGTTACAACCTTGTTGTCCTTTGTAACAAAAAGGAAGTTTGCACCGCCTGTTTCTTCAACATATGTACGGGTCTTTGCATCCAGATACATGTTTTCGTCGTATCCTTCGTCGTGGGCAGAAACTATTGCATGAAGGCTCATTGCATAGTTAAGACCTGCCTTTATGTGACCTGTACCGCAGGGTGCAGCACGGTCGAAATCGCATACACGGAGTGTAAGGGGTTTAGCACCGCCTTTGAAGTAGGGGCCAACGGGTGTTGCAAGAATTCTGAACTGGTATTCAGTTGCAGGTTTAACACCGATTACTGCGTTGGAAGCAAACATATATGGTCTGAGGTAAAGAGATGCACCGCTGCCAAAGGGAGGTACCCACTCGGCATTGGCTTTAACCACTTTTTCCACCGCTTCGATGAATTTGTCTTCGGGATAAACAGGCATTTCCATTCTTCTGCAGGAATCAGCCATTCTCTGTGCATTGAGGTCGGGGCGGAAAACAACAATTTCGCCCTTTTCTGTTGTGTATGCCTTGAGACCTTCGAAACAGGTCTGAGCATACTGGAGTACACCTGCGCACTCGTTGATTACTATGTTATTGTCGGTAGTGAGTTCTCCGTCGTCCCACTTACCGTCTTTGAAGTTTGCTACAAAACGGTAGTCAGTCTTCATATAGGCAAAACCGAGGGAGCCCCAATCGATATCTTTTTTCTGCATTTTTATCATCCTTTCGTATCTTGATTTTTTAATATCTTACAGTATAGCACATATCTTACGTAATTTCAATGTTTTTTTAATTTCTTATGTTCAAAAGCCTGCCAATAGGCAGGCTTTTGGTATCTTGTTTGGCGACAATTTCAGATGCCATGAATTAAAAAAGTGCATCAGCAAAGCCGATGCACCGAAAAACGCATGACTCTGATTGTTACCACACAAATCAAAATATCAAACAATATGCCTGTTATTATACATGCGTTTTTGCCATAATAAAAAAACATAGCACATTGTTCGAAAAATATTAAGATTTGTGTGGTACATTCATTTTAACACATATATTTTAAGCCGTCAAGAGTTTTAACGGAAAGTGCATATAACTCGATTTTCTGTGAAACGGACTTTTTATTGCAATCTCGCAGAGAAATGGAAATACATTGGACAAATATGTCCATTCTATGTGCATAATTGGTGGTGTTGAAAAGTTCCGAACATTATAAACAATATTAGAGTTTTTGTAAAAAGATATTGAAATAATATAGAATATGTTGTACAATGTTTTTGTCGGAGAAATCTGACAAAAGGTAAGACTGAAAACAGTGTAA
>JAZNJU010000016.1:0-2008 GCA_045578205.1 Clostridia bacterium
GAAAAAGGGCTATGTGCGTGAAGTTCTGGAGAAAGAATGATTTCGAGTCTTTGGCAGAATGGGTAAGTAAAAATTATAAGTTCATTGACGTGGAGAAGTGTCTGTAAACTACTGCCGCCTCAGTATGCCTTGCAATAGAAATACCCTTCCTTGAACATAGAAACTTTCAAATATAAAACACAAACAGAAATAAGACCTCGCGATGTAAAGGGAATCGCTGATACAAAATTATGAAAGACTGGACAATACAAGAGATTAAGGAAGTGGCAGAAAGCATTGAAATTTCCAGAAACCGTGCAAGCAACCTTCAAAATCCTTACAATGTATTTACTGCATGGAAGATGAGCGAGAACGATCATACCAAAATGTTCTTGGCATTGATGCGCTACCAAAATGCCTCCGGAAGATATTTGTTGCTCAACAGTTTCTTGAACCGATTTGCCAAAGGACGCGACAAGATGATTCATTATCAGAACATCTCGGATGTGAATATTCTGTTCAATCCCCGATATAAGACTAATACGGCAAACAGTTTCATTGACGGGCTCATCACCTTTACCGCCAATGAGCGGCGCATAGCAGTCATCGTGGAAAACAAAATCTACGATGCACCAGACCAGCCGGAGCAGATACGCCGCTACATCGAACATATGAAAGATAATGGATTTGAAAAAGATAACGTTTGGGTGTTCTACATAACGGGCGACGGCAGCAAGGAGGTTGACGCAAAGAGTTATGGAGGGAACTGCGAAGATGGCAGTGTTGACATTGGCCGTCGCTTTGTTCCACTTGCCTACAACAGTGACATCGTTAATTGGTTGAAGAGCGACATCCTCGAGGCACGAATCTATCCCGAAGCCCTGACCGGTGTGGTTCGAGCCTATGTGGAGTCCTTAGAAAAGGACTTGTTCGCAGAGGATGACTCTGACGATTCGAGAATGAACAAGTTGTGCAACTCCGTGATAGGTCATCACAATCTGAAAAAATTGAGCGAGGAAGACTGCTTAAGATTGTATGCCTTCCGCAAGGCTGTGGCAGAGGTGAGAAGCCAGATGCGCGAAGAGATTGCCAATGGAAGCGCAGAGGATATGCGTGCTATGGAAAATCTGTACACCATTATCAAAAAGGTGCTTCTGAAGGTGGAGCAATTGGCTTTCGGCAAATTTGAAGAATGCACCATAGAATTGCTGAACGAACAGTGGAAAAAAGAACTGAAAAAGCGTGGTGGCCTCCAATGGACAGTTGGGCATCGGGGGGTCAGCGGTGAAGGATACCTGCAAGTGCGGCTTGGGAACGAATGGGGAACCGCTCATTTGGAGTGGATACCTATCAATACCTCAAAGATGTTGACAGGTACGGAATACACACTGGAACTTCATGTAGAGGGTAACGTCGCATTGGCCAACAAATGGCGCAACCATTTGCAGAACAATGCTATCCTGCTCCCGAAGGATGCCGCACTGGGAAAGGATTGTACGAAGACAGTCCTCCGGTACAAGATAAAAACTGCCAAACCCATCGCACAGATGAAAGATACAGAGTTGAAGAAACTTCTGAAGAGTATCTATTTGGAGAAACTGAACTATTGTTGCAGTATGCTGGTCAATGAGTATGGTAATTATTAATGTGGTAAAATAATACCTTGCTTAGTGGTTAAAAAAAGCATCTATCTTTTTAATAAACTTTAACTATTTATATCGCATTGTGTTTCAATGCGATATAAATTATTTTCATTCGCTGCCGCCCGAAAATTCAAATTTTTTTAAAAAATGTCTATTTTATGTCTGTAACTAAATGAAAAAAGTATGGGATTCAAATTTGACTTCGGGTATTTTTACACAGTGGAGAAACCAATAAACGAGCGCAGGTTCAAGTACGATAAATGGTGGTTTTTTGTATTGAAGGAGCGCAACGGCAACGAGGTTGCATTCAGTAACAAGCATAACGAACCTCTTAAGAGGTACAGGGGCAAGGTGCTCACAAACCCAAAGACCGGCGACGAGATTTG
>JAZNJU010000017.1:0-23233 GCA_045578205.1 Clostridia bacterium
GTCTGACGGCGTGACTTCGGTCACGCCGTTTCCTTTTTACTAAGTTCTTCTAAAAAAATAATACCATATAATTTTGTGAAAAGGTATTGTAATTTTTTTGATTATAGTATATAATAAAAATGTGATTTATCAACACCAAAACCCCAATAATAATGTGAGGGAGTGTTTTCATGGAACGATTTATTTTAAAAAAACTGCTGGATTGGAAGAATTCGCCTTTCCGTAAACCCCTGATTCTAAAAGGTGTCCGTCAGGTTGGTAAGACATGGATTCTGAAAGAATTCGGAAAACGATATTATGAAAATACCGCCTACTTTAACTTTGATGAAAACGAAGAATACAGACAATTTTTTGAAACCACAAAAGATGTCGATCGTATTTTACAGAACTTGATGTTGGCGAGCGGTCAGAAGATTGTACCGGAAAAGACGTTGATTATTTTTGATGAAGTGCAGGATTGCCCCAAAGTCATCAACTCCATGAAGTATTTCTGTGAGAATGCACCTCAATATCATATTGCGTGTGCGGGCTCTCTGTTGGGCATTGCTCTGGCAAAACCCTCTTCTTTCCCTGTGGGAAAAGTCAACTTCATGCAGATTGATCCTATGACTTTTGAAGAATTCCTGCTTGCTAATGGTGACGATAACTTGTTAGCCTTTTTGGAAAGTTGGAATTCACTTGAACCAATCCCCGATGCTTTCTTTAATCCTCTGTGCGAAAAATTGAAGATGTACTATGTCACCGGCGGTATGCCGGAGTCTGTGCTTATGTGGACGGAGGCCCGTGACGTATCCGCTATGCAGGAAGCATTATCCGGTATTATCGGTGCTTACGAACGTGATTTTGCTAAACATCCTAACATAAGCGAGTTTCCGAAAATCTCTATGATCTGGAAGTCCGTGCCGTCTCAACTGGCTCGTGAGAATAAAAAGTTTATTTACAAAGTTGTAAAAGACGGTGCAAGAGCACGTGAGTATGAAGATGCTTTGCAGTGGCTTGTAGATGCCCGACTGGTGCATAAAATCTATCGCAGCACCGCTCCGGGTCTTCCTGTGGCGGCTTATGATGATCTGTCTTCCTTTAAGATTTATTTGGCAGATGTGGGTCTGCTTCGTCGTCTGGCACAGTTGGCACCTACAGCATTTGGCGAAGGTAATCGTCTGTTCACCGAGTTCAAGGGCGCACTAACCGAGAATTTTGTGTTGCAGACATTGGTTACGCAGTTTGAAGTTCTGCCGAGATATTGGAGTCGGAATAATCCTCCTTATGAAGTTGATTTCTTAATTCAGCGTGAAAATGATATTTTCCCCGTAGAAGTCAAGTCCGAATCCAATACTGCCAGCAAGAGTTTGAAAAAGTTCAAAGAGTTGTTCACGGATAAAGTTAAACTTCGTGTTCGGTTCTCTCTGAATAACTTGAAACTGGACGATGATGTGCTGAATATTCCGCTATTTATGGCAGATAAAACTGATCGACTGATTGGATTGGCGTTGGAACAGATAAAACGTCAAACACAATAGAAGAATAGTTAAATTTGGGCTTTATCTGTTTTATGAACACCCGTCATTAGCAATGCTTGTTTTTTACAGTTCGTTTCCGTCTTTATCGAACAAAGGCAGTTTTTCAAGGAAAATTATATCCTCTCTGTCTGCCGCTTCTCCCTCTGCAAGAACTGCCATCTTGCCAACAAGATTAGCGTCACTTTTCTCTGCAAGAATTTCCAGACAGCGGAGTGAATCCCCAGTGCTTATAACGTCGTCCACAATAATTACTCTTTTGCCCTGAAGGATTTTTCTTGCACTTTCGTCTATGTGAAGTGTCTGGGGATGGGCTGTTGTAATGCTGTTTACCTCTGCGGTGATTACATTTTCCATGTAGACTTTAAGACCTTTTCTGGCTACAACATAATCCTTGCCCGACTGTCTTGCCATTTCATACACCAGAGGAATACTCTTGCACTCTGCGGTGAGTATTACATCAAATTCAGGTGCTTTTTCCAGAAGTGCCTTGGCGGAAGAGACGGTTATTTCCACATCCCCGAGCATAATGAATGCCGCTATCTGCAGATTTTCTGCAACTTTGAACATCGAAAGGTTTCTTTCAAGTCCTGCTATTTTCATTTTGTATTCCATAATAATCCTCCTCAATACACCAAAATATCTTTATCATAATCCTTGAAAGTGTTTTCAAGGATATCTACAAATCTCTGTTTTGTTACGGCACCGTCTTTAGGCCCTACGCCGTGGTCTGAAGCAAGTTCATCGGTATAATCCTTAAGCGGATACACATCGAACTTAGTGCTCGTCATATCGTAGTGAGTTACGTGGGGCAAAAGTTTTGCCTGCATAATCTCCACTTTGTCACCGTTTCTGCCTATTGTAACACAGGATATTCCCCCAAGAAGATTGGGCACCTGAATTTGTCTTGAAACATAGTTGCCCAGAGAATAGTACACAAAGGCTTTGTTTTCGTTTTCGCTCTCTATCCATTCTGCACCCTGCATAACATGAGGATGCGAGCCTACAATAAGGTCGGCGCCCCAGGAGCACATATCAAGTGCCAGTGTTTTCTGCTCATCGGATGCAAATGTGGAATTTTCCACTCCCCAATGGATAAATACAATGGAAAAATCTGCATTTTCTTCGGCATAGGCAAGGTCTTTTTCAATCTTTTCCCTGTCTATGTAGTTTACCATATACTCCTTGCCTTTCGGGAGAACAAGGGAATTGGTTCCGTAGGTGTAGTTCATCATTGCTATTTTTATTCCGTTTTTCTCAACTATATCCACCATTTCCTTTTCTTCGGGAGAGGCATTTATGCCAAGAACGGTAATTTCGGGATAGTTTTTCCAGAACTCAAGAGTATTTTCAATTCCGCTGTCCCACTTGTCCAGAACGTGATTTGAAGCATGAAGTATTACATCGAAACCTTCCTCCGCCAGGCTTTTGCCTACATCTGTGGGAGAGTTGAAAAGCGGGTAACCCGAATATCCCAGATGCTCACCTGCAAAAATCGTTTCCTGACCCATGACCGCAATGTCACATTCTTTTATCATGGGTTGAAAGTTTTTAAACAGATGCGAATAGTTATATGTTCCGTCACTTTGTTTTCCGCTGTTTATAACGGGAATGTGCATAAGATTGTCACCAAAGGTTACTATTTTTACAACAGCGGGAATCTCCTCTTCGCTCTGTGGCGGTACGGGTTTAACAACCTGTTCTGTCTTTGTGCAACCCGATGCAAGACAAAGAAGAACAATCATCAGTATACATATGTTTTTTTTCAAGTTTTTCGCCTTCTTCAGAAAAATAACCAGTTTGAACTCTCGTCGGTTAAGAGAGTATCTATTCCGTATAAATACAAAATTTCATCTATCTCGTTTTCTTCGAGGAATTTGCTCATGAAATTTCTGTAATAACGCATATCCAGCATATATATGTTTTTGTAGTTATGTGCAAGAAAAGGTGCCATATTCTGGGCGTAGGAATCTCTTATTATAAGCAGGTTTCCGCCCTCCGATTCGGGGTTTTCTATCTTTACATAACTGTGGTTTCCGTCCAGATAAACAGGATACATATCCATTGAATCCAGATGCTCTTTAAAAAACATTGAATCCGCTTTTTTGCTGTCCTTTTCCTCCAGTGTAACAGTGACCTTTGTCCCCTTGTCCCAGATTTCGATGCTGTCATCCCTGTTTAAGAAGTAACCGCTTCCCGAATATGTGGTGCCGTAAAAACCGCCATAGGTACTTATGGAATATTCCTCTTTTTGAGGATAATCCATACCCTTTAAGGTGCAATACTCTCTGTACAGAGCATAACTTCCCTCACTTGTAAGGTGGTGATCTGTGCGGTAATAAACCTGCGCACCCTCGTTGTATTTGTTTAAAAGACGCCCCCTGGTATCGAAAAATCTCACAGACGGTGTCAGTTCGGATGCCAGTTTGAAGAGTTCGTCATCATTGTATTTTTTGTGAAATGATGGTAACTTATCCTCCATAATGTATCCTGCAGACGGTATAATCATGAGTGTTGAGTCTATACCTGTCTTTTGGGTGAAATTCTGGAAGTTCTCCATATTCTTCCTGAAACTTCCTCCCGAAATATCCTTGGGAGCGTTGACAAGGTAACCGTCATCTGCGCTGTAGATATCTTTGAGCGCGTTCTTACCCAAAAGTTTGTCCCAATAGGCATTTACACCAACGAAAAATTCACGCCCTGCAAGGTGGTCGCTGATGTACGTTTCAAATCCATCCTGAAACTCGCCCGACTTTATACTGTCCCAGGTAATTTTTGGAAAATCTGCAAGTATTCTTTTTTCGTTTTCGGAATATGTCCGCCCGGGAGCAAAAAATGTGATTGCACCCATAATTATTATAAGACCCATAAACAGGAGGGGCAATATGAATTTTCTTTTCTTCATGGATTTTCACCTCAAAAACGGAAATACAAAAAAGGATTGTATGTATCCGTAACAAGACTTGATATGCACAGTATAAAGCCTATTATGCAAAGCATTGATTCGGCAAAAGTGAGTTTGTGTTTTATCTTGACTGTACCCCACAAAGCCGCAGCGAGAGGTGTGCAACTTAATATTCCGATAACAAATGTAACAGACCAGGGTGCCAGAGAAGAAATATCAGCAACACAGGGAGTAAACATACATCTGATGTAGTTAAATGCTTCAGAGAAACTACCGCTTGCAAAAAATATCCAGCCTATAACCACAATCACCAATGTGTATATATGGCACAGCGTCTTAGGAAGTTTTGTAAGGATTTTCCCCAGAACCATTTTTTCCAGAAGAAGCAGCAGGCCGTAGTACAGACCCCAGGCAACAAAATTCCACCCTGCGCCGTGCCACAGACCAGTGAGAGCCCACACAATGAGAATATTGAGTGCGTGACGGAATTTAGAAACTCTGTTTCCGCCAAGAGGGATATATACATAATCCTTGAACCACGTGCTGAGCGATATGTGCCATCTTCTCCAGAATTCTGTTATGTTTCTGGAAATGTAGGGATAACTGAAATTGATACAGAAATCAAATCCAAGCATTTTGCCAAGACCTCTTGCCATATCGGAATAACCTGCAAAGTCAAAGTATATCTGAAGTGTATATGCAAATGCGCCTATCCACGAGCCGAAAATACCAAAAGACGAGGGGTCCAAAGATACGGCATCCCAGATTACGCCGAATTTGTTGGCAAGAAGAACTTTTTTACAAAGACCGATTATGAACAGTTTAATTCCGTTGGAGAACATTTCTATGGAAACGTGTCTATCCCTTATTTTTCTCTCAACGTCGCTGTAACGTACGATGGGACCTGCAATAAGTTGAGGAAACAGTGAGATATATGCTCCGAAATCCACAAAATTCTTTGTGCTCACAACCGAGCGGCGGTATACGTCCACCACATAGGACATAGCCTGAAATGTGTAGAACGATATCCCCACGGGAAGCACTATGTTTGCAACGGTAAGTTTGCTGAGTGCAGGAATAATTCTCAATGTATCCAGTACCATAGTGGTGTATTTAAAAAATCCCAGTGCTCCGAGATTTACGGCAACATTTACTATGAGGATTGCTTTTCTTTTAACATAGGATGCGGTTTTGTCCAGCATAAGCGCAGAGATGTAGTTTACAAATATGGAAGCGAGCATAAGAAGAACGTACACAGGTTCTCCGTACGCATAGAAAAACAGATTTGCTATAAACAAAAATAAGTTTCTGTACTTTGACGGCAACAGAAAATTTATAATTACCACAACGGGTAAAAAAACAAATATGAAAGCAAGGCTTGAAAATACCATATCATCTAACTCTCCGAAATTCAATTTCTCGTTTAATGGGGGTGTAAATTAATTCGCAAGAATTTGATTTACACCCCCCATTCTGTTATTTAACGTATTCGCTGTAGATCTCTGTCATTGTTTCAAAGTCGGGACTTAAAAACATGGAAATGTGCTTGCCCTTTCTTTCTACTTTGCACTTGCAGGCAAGGGCATAGTTTTCAGCATCATAGCCTTTTGACTGCGTAACAAACGATTCATACTTGGTATTTAACTTTTCCTCTATCCTGTCTGCCGCATCTTCATCTTTGGCTTCCACCATTACAACTTCGTGCGGAAATGTACCAGCCATTACAACAAAGCCTGCCGACTGGGAAATGTCATTTACGTCTATACCGTAAAGAGAGTTCATTGCAGAAGCATCCATATCCAATGCGCCGTCGGCTGAAACTTTGGTTTTGATTTCGGAAAGAATATCCGCAAGAACTACACTATCCGAAGTTTCATTGGTTTCTTCGTTTTGGATTTCCGCATTTTCGGTGATTTCCTGGTTTTCACCCGTCTTTGTTTCTTTGGTGGTTTCCATGGTGTCTCTTGTAATGTTTTCTACGGTTTTTCCGCTGTTATTTTTGCCGCATCCTGCTGACAGTAAAAGCGCAAAAATAACTGCAGTCATAAATAGTGTTTTTTTCATTATACTAAACCTCTTTTATATTTTAGGGGTATGGCTTTTTAAATAATTTACCCACATTTTGTCTGCTTCGAAATTAAAGTGTATTCCCATTGCCTGGGGGTCGCTGCAATAACCTTTTCTGAGATTGCCGTTTTCATCCTTTACAGCCTCGGCAACATCCAGATAGTACCATCCGCGCTGTTGGGCAATTTCAAGCATTCTTGCATTGTAATCGGCAATTACTGTATTATTGAGTGTTGAACTTTTTATCGGGCTGTCTGCAGTCATCGGAGTTACAGACTGAAGTATTATAACAGAATTCGGGGACTTAGCCTTGATTTTTTCCACGAGACTTACCATATCGTTTACACAGTCGTCCACCCCAAAGGAAATACTGTTCACTCCAAGCATTATGTACACTTTCTTCGCGCCCGTCCTTGCAACTGCATCTTCCACAAGAAGTTTCTCACCCATATACACGGGGTGTTTTGACTCATCGGAAAGTTCCCAGTGTGCATTGAGAGGGCTTAAACTGCCTGCACAGAGAAACTTGGCATTTCCAAGACCCTTTGTAGATGCGCAGTAGAACTGAAGTGACATGGACACGGAGTCACCCACAAATACAGCATCGTCAAAATAGGATGTATCTACCGAAGCACCCCACTCCACATATGCTTTGTGGTTGTGCTGTTTAACCAGAATTTCGTATTCGGGATAGCACCAGTCATAGGCACCGTAGGTCGTGTCGACAAATTCCTCGCCGTCCATCGGAGGGTTCTGTGAGGATTTGTACATTTCATAAATAACCTTTGCAAGTTCTGCTCTTGTAACGGCATCTACGGGACGGAAGTTTCCGTTTTCGTCACCGTTTACAAAGCCTGCAAGTTTGCTTGCCACAACATATGAACGGGCAAAATCACCCACGGTCATAATATCCCAGAAAGGGTCAAGCGTTCCGATTTGTTTGGGTTTGATACCGCCAAATGTAAGATACCTCATAGCCATTGTGCAAAGTTCCTGTCTTGAACACTGGCCCACGGGGTTGAATTTTTCCTCGGAATATCCGCTTACTATACCGTTTTCATACGCCCAGCATATGGGGGTATAGTATATACTTTCCTTGTCCACATCTTCAAAGGGAACATCCTGATAATCTTTCCCGTCCTTTTCCTTATTCAGAAAAGCAAGATTGTACAGATACAGAATCATATCCTGTCTTGAGGCGGGAGCATCGGGATAGAAGAGGCTTGTCCCCGAAGGAATCACCCCTATATCCGAAAGTGATGTTACCGCTTCGCTGTACCAAGAACTGCTGTCTACATCTGTGTAAGTTGCAAAACCGATTTCTTCGGACTTTATAAAAGTTGCAGAAAGCACAATGCTAAATGCAACAATAAAAATCACCACATATTTTATACTGCCTAACTTCAATGAAATCACCAATTTCTATTATTTTTCGACTTTAATATTGTATCATACTAATATGTCTGTGTCAATGAAATCCGTAACAACTTTTTAAAATTTTCTTAAAATTTTTGCATCCCCCAAAAAAGAAAAATAATTGCGAAAAAATCCGCACTTCATGCAGACTTTTTCGCAATTTTCATAATTCTATATTCCAAAAAAACTGTATTTATCAAACTTCCCGAGGTTTTGGGATATATCGAGAGGATTCTCCGCTTCCGCAAGGTAACCCGTATTTATCTTGGGATTTATGAGGTTTTCCATAAGCACATATCTGACGCAGTCGTATATGTGGTCTTCTCCCGAAGAGTCGATATCTTCCACATGGACACTGTCGTACACAAGAGTGGGTATTGTCCTTATGAAATTTTCGCAGTTTTCAAACACATACATCATGGGTATTCCCTCACCGTCAAACGTAAGTCTGTAATGAAACTGCATCTTGCCCGCAAGACGTTCATTGTCGCCGTAATCAAAAAATACGCCCTCTTTTGCAAACATGTCGGCTATACTCTCCCCTGTTTCTGCCTTTGAAATGGCAGGGTCGGCTATTCCGCGTATTTTTCTTCCTTTCAGGTTGGGGTGCTCGTTTTCCATACGTTTTATGGCACCCGCTATCACGGAGGGGGTGTATCTTACACCCTCGTTTGGAGTTCCCGTGCAACCGTAGAGTTCTGCGATTACATAGGCTCTGCCGTCGTGGTCAATGGCTATCCACTCAACGGCAAACGGTCTTGAATACCCAAAGTCAAATCCTCTGTAAATTTTCCAACTTTTAGGTATGAGAAATGGCTTTATAACGTGAGAAAAACGCCTGTCCGAATAATGTGAGGGGTCGTTCTTCCACTCGGAAAACACCTGCCCTGCAAAACTGTCCCAATCCCCGTAGAGAAGTGCTCTCTTTTCCTTTTCGGGCAGAAGCGAAAGATTTGCAAGATAGTTTGGGTCGTTTTTGAGAAGTTCCTCATTGTCAAAGACAGTAGACGGAACAAAAATTCTCTTTCGCTCCATGTCTATGACCTTTCCGTCGGGACCTGCAATACTTACTGTGGTCTTCACGGGAGTAAGAGGAGGGGCACAGGTTATGAACCTCTCCTTTACCCAGCCGTGACCTATACCGCCCGGATTTGTGGTAGCGCGTATGTAACATCTCGTACCGCTTCCCGATGGTCGGTTTCTGGAAAACATATACGAATACTCGTCCCATGTAAAATGTGTGAGTTCATCGAATGCAATAAAATCATATCTTTTTCCCTGATAGTTTATTCTGTCTTTTGTGTGTTGCATGGCACCGAAATATATTTTCGCACCCGAGGGAAAAAGCCAGAAATGCTTGCTGTCGTTATACACCGCCTTGGGGTATGCACCTTTGTAAAGTTCACGGCTTCGGTCTGTGAGTTCCGAAAGTTGCGGATAGGTTTTTCGAAGTATAAGTCCCCTGTAATGGGGAATATGAACCTGTCTTAACGCCTCTGTGAGCAAGGCATCGGATTTTCCTCCTCCTGCCGCTCCGCCGTAAAGCGCCTCATACTCACCTCTGGACTGAAAAACAGCCTGCTTTTTCTGGGGTGTCCATATGGTTTTTTTATTCTTCATCTTCAAAACCCTCTGTGACATCGCTAAGCACTATAATTCCCGCATTTTCTTCTTCCGTTTCTCCGTCTCCCGTTATGCTCAGGTGTATGTCTTTTATATCCTTTAAAGTGGACACAAGTTGTTTAAGACCCATTTTGTCTATCATTCCGTCTATAACCTTGATATCTTCCTTTTCCTCAACGGTTTCGGTTATGGGTTTTTTGGTGTCATAATCATACTCCACGGTTTTTGTACGCTCCTTGTTTTTGACAATGCACCTGTCTAATTCGGATATGGATTTCTCTATCTTATCCAGAAGACTGTCGCTTATGGCAAGAATTCTCTCTTCTCTGGTAAAGGGGGTTTTTGCCCCCTCTTTTTTCATTTTGTACCAGCCCTCTTTTGCGGCAATTTTTGCAAGTGTGTTGTAGGCAAGAGAGTGTTTTGTGCAAAGTTCCCTGTAACTTACATCAGATGAGAGGTACTCCTCCCTCAGGATATCCCAGTTTTCTGCCGTAGATGTCACCTGCACTTCTTAATTATAAGTTCACAGAGGCTTCGTCCTGAAGTTTTGCCTGGTAATCCACAGCAAAACCGGACTGTTTCTCACTGTTTGCAAGAGCAATGGCATATTTTCTGGGAATTTCAACCTCAACACCTCTGGGAACAAGCATTCCCACACCGTTTACCGCCACAAAGACATCATCTTTGTACTTGTTGTTGTCTTTGAAGAGTTTAACGGTAACCTTTTCGTTGTAATACACCTTGGAATCCACGGGTTTAACCGTTACTTTGGTTTTTGTTTCTGTAGTCTTTGTACTCATTAATTACCATTCCTTTCCGTTCGTTTAGTTGAGGTCACCGTTGAAGGTGGAAGCGCTCTCGATTCTTACAAGATAGTTATCCACGAGAAGTTCAGCCGCCTTTGTACCCTTCCAGCCTGCTGTGGATCTCTGATTGAGAGGGTCTGCAGTTCCGCCGGAGCCCATCTGTTTTACAATGTGTTCAAGACCTCCGCCCGTAACTTCGGTAACACCGTAGGCATTGGCACCCATAACAAGTGTGGAATAAACACTTCTGCCGTTAAAACCTGCGCCGCCGGAAGAAATTGTAAAACCTGCGGATATGTCAAACGGGAAAGTCTGAGGAATACCTGTATCCTCGTAGAATATGTAACTGTTTTCAAGGCTTATACCGCATATTGTTACTGCAACGGACAAAACCTGACCCTCGGTTTTGTTGGGATTTACTATATAAACTGTCTTGCCCACAAGTTCACTTGCCTCTTCGCGAGTTAATTGATTCATAAGTATGGAGCCGCAGGTGCTCGCTTTACCGACATCGCAGTTTGAAAACATACCCTCTGTATTGAAACCGCCGGATTGCATTTCTCTCTTGGTACCGTACAGATAAGGTGCAGTAAATACCTTGGCTTCTGTGCTTTCCACAAATCTTACACCGCCGAGTTTTCCGATTTCGCCCTCATATATTGTTTCTGCGTTGGCATACTTGTTCACGTCTATCCATTCGGAATCGCGCATAAGGTCATATGCCACGTCGGGATGGATTATTGCAACATATCCGCCATCAATCTTGGGGGCATTCTGAGATTTGAGCATCCTTGCCGCCCTGAAAATATCGTCCACGGTTAGTTTGCAATTTTCGTCGAGCGCTTCTCTTACCTCAACACCGCCTGCGTACATAACGCTTGTTCCGGAGTTTAAGACTTCTCTTGTTACCGTATCAAGAGTGCTTCCTGCCTGGGAGCCGAGAAGTTTGGTGGTCTCAACGAGAGTATTATCCACAGCGGTGAGAACAAGCATATCGGACAGTGTTACATAGTATCCGTACTGTGCCACCTCGGCAGTAACATCTGTAACCGAAAGACTGCCGCCTGCAGGTGTTACACCCTCGGTGAGAGGTTTGGACGCCTTTGAAAAAGGTACAAACTTACGGAAGTTTATTGTTTTTCCGCCGTTTGCAGGAATGGGATGCTTCTGACCGAACTGGTCGTGCACAAGATTTGGAACAGCGTTGTCTATGAGATAGTCGCTGTAATAGGTCTTCATTTCTGCGGAAAGACCTGTGGTTGTGTTTGGATTCATATTAATATCTGACATTTATTTTCCTCCTTAACTGGTTACTCACTTCAAAAGGAGATTTTTTCCCCCCTTGCAGCCCTTCTTGCAATATCCTCTCTCTCCCTTGGGGTAAGCGAGGATATGCCGTTTGCATAAACCGCTGAACTTTTGGAGGAAAGAGCATTTTCAGCAGGACGCATAGACCGTTGTTTTATGGCTTCTGCCGTCTTTTTCTCTGCTTCAAGACCCGCTTTTTCTATAGCGGCATTCATCAGTTCACTGTGATGAACCACCTCATAGGCAGTCTTTACATCAATTCCCTTTTGAATAAGGGAAACAAAAGACGGATTTTTTGCCTCGGCAAAAATATCGAAATCGGGATAAATGTTTTTAAGTTCCATACTGCTTTCGAACCACTTTTCCACAGCCTGATTTGCTCTTCTGGCAGCCTCAAACTGTGCTCTGTCTGCAAGATGGCGTCTGTTTTCTCTTTCAAGCCTTTTAATGTACTTGAAATCTTCGATTCCTATTCCCCGCTTGTTGGCCTGAGCCACAAGATAGGCATCGTCATCTTCAAGTGCTTTTTTGAGAGAGTCCATATCGCCTATTGCCACATTGTATCTGTCGCAAAGCATTTCAACTATTTCCCGATTTTGCTCATTTGCCTTTTTAGATACGGCATTTTCCTTAAATCTTCTGTTTAAGTTTTCTTTGACCCTTTCCTCATAAAACTCTTTGTAGTCACCTTTTATGAGTTTTTCAAATTCAGCCCTTTTTACTGACTTGTCGGTAAAAGTTACCGCATTTTCAGATGTGGCACTGGAATCTGATACACTTAAATCTTCACTCTTGGTTGTATGTATTCCCTCTGCCTTATCCGTGTCCGGAACTTTTTCCGCCAAGGGATTGGCGAATTCCTCTTTGGAAACTTTCGTTTCCTCTGCCTCTTTGACAGCGTTTACTTCTGCTGTCTGCATTGTGATTGTTTCTTTTTCCATTTTTTCTCCTTTCGTCTGTCCGAAGTGTCTTTTATTCAGCAGTCTTTCCTGCGTGTCACCTGCTGTAATTCAATTATACAACGATGAAATTTACTTTTTCGCCTACGTTTTTCAAAATTTTCAAAAGCCATTCAAAAGCAGTTCTCAAGCGGTTTTGCGAAAGTTTACTGTAAACAAAATGTGAATATTGGATTAAATTTTTTTCTTTTTCTTGTAATATGTGCATACATTTTGATATACTGTTGCTGAATTAAAAAGTAGGTGATAATGTGAATTTTAAAAAAACAATATCTGCACTTATGTGCAGTATTACAATATTCTCCTCCGTGCAGGCATCTATGCTCGGAAGCGAAACCATAAAACACGCAAGGCTTGACATAGGTAAAGGTGCAGTTATGGAAACCAATGTCTTCTACGGCGACCAGTCGGGCGTGGGAAATCAATCAGAATACTTTGTTGAATACACTCCCAACGACAGTCTCGTTCCGTGGGTAATAACAGGGGATGTTTACGGAAAAGACACCCTATCCTCGATGGCAAATTCTCTCATTGACGGCGGGATATATCCGACTATGCTTATGAATTCCGACTTTTTTGCGATAAATACAGGTGTTCCCCTTAGCCATCAGGTGATAGACAGAGAACTTACCGTCATGGACGCACAGGATATGGACGCCATAGGATTTCTGGAAGACGGAAGCGCTTTCATTTCCTATCTGAGCCTGGGTGTAAAAGCCAAAATCAGTGAAAATGAATTTGACATCGGTGTGGTAAACAAGGTGCGCCAGCCTTATGCAATCTATCTCTACACAGACAAATTCTCGGAAAGTACCCACACTTCGGAAGCGGGTATAAATGTGATAATAGGCTCGCTTTCGGGCAAACTCACAGCGGGAGAAACCATAGAGGGAGTTGTGGAAACCGTAACCGAGGATACCGGTGCAATCGGGATACCCAAAGGCAAGATTGTGCTGTCTGCAGACCTTAATCTGGACGAAAATATACTTAATAATATGAAACTTCTTAAAGAGGGCGACAAGATAGAACTGACCGTAACAGCAGAAGGTGACAAGCGCTGGAGCGAAGCGAAGCACATACTGGGTGCCTGGGGCGGTGTAATAATAAAAAATTCCGAAATAATGAACGTGGACGATGATGCAGCACCGCGAACGGCATTTGGAATAAAAGAAGACGGAAGTCTCATTTTCTACACTCTGGACGGCAGACAAAGCGGTCACAGTTACGGAGCAAGGCTCAAGACCCTTGCAAAACGTTTGAAAGAACTGGGATGTGTGGATGCGGTTAATCTTGACGGCGGAGGTTCTACCACTCTGGGTACCGTGTACCCCGGTTCGGACTATGTTTCCGTTGTGAACAAACCCTCCGACGGTGCTCAGAGACAAGTGGCAACTTTCCTTGCACTTTTGAACACAGAAGACAAATCCGACAAAGCCGAAAGACTTTTCATATACCCTTACACCGAAAACTATCTTTCGGGAGCAACGGAAACCTTCCGCGTTTATGCCACAGACAAAAATTATTACAAAACCGATGTGCCCGGAGAAGTTGAATTCATTGCCCCGGGCGGAAAAATCTCAACAGACGGCAAAATGAAGATAACAGGTGACGGCAAAGTGACCGTGGGCGCAAAAGCAGGAAGTCTTGAAACCGAAATAGAAATCAACTGCTACAAAACCCCAACCAGCATAATAGTGCAAAACGCCTCAAAGAAAACCAAGGTATCATCACTTGTGTTCTCTCCCGAAGAGAGTATTGACCTGGATGCTACAGCCTATGTGGGAAACAAGAAACTCATTGGTGATGACACTTGCTTTACCTGGGACTGTACAGGCGAAATAGGCTCTGTTGACAAAAACGGAAAATTTACCGCAACAGACGAAGAAGCCAAGGGAGAGATAACAGTAACAGCAGGAAATTACACAAAAAAAATTCCCGTGGAAGTAAAAATAAAAAAGCCCTACATTGACATTACATTTGAAGAGGGAAATTCGGGCGAAGTTACAATTCACTTTGACACAGACAGCGCCATAGATATTTCCGAAGAAAACATTTCCGTGAAAGCGGACGGCAAAGAAGTGGAAACCGTTCTTACAGGCAGAAAAATGAATTTGATTTTCTCCGACAACAATACCCACAAAATAAGTGTAAGCGCTATGAACACAGGCGGATACAAAACCGTTGCTTTTTTTACCACAAAAGGTGAAAAGCACGAAAATATTTTTGCCGACATAGACGATACCCACTGGGCAAAAGACTATGTAACATACATGAATTACCACGGCGTTGTAAACGGAGTTGCCAAAGACAACAAACTGTATTTCATGCCCGTAAATGACATAACAAGAGCAGAATTTGCAGTAATGGTCGCAAACGTAATGGGCATAAAAACAGAGGATTTCAGTGAAACCGAAGTGTCCCTGAAAGATGCCCAAAGCCTTGCCCCATGGTGTGAAAATCATATAAAAGCCCTTTATGAACTGGGAATAATGACAGGAAAGCAGGACGGCGACGGGGTGATATTTGACCCCGCTGCGACCCTGACCCGAGGCGAAGCGGCAACAGTCCTCTCAAGGCTTTTGCCCGATATGATAGAAACCGAAGAAATGAAATTTGCAGATAAAGACGAAATCCCCTCCTGGTGCGAAGACGCCTTTACAAAACTTACAAGTCTGGGGATAATAAACGGCTACTCTGATGGTACGCTGAAGCCTAAAAACAATATTACAAGAGCAGAAATAATAAAAATGCTTTATATGGTGTATTAAAAACAAAAACCCTCACAGATAGATCTCTTTATCTGTGAGGGTTTGCTTTTATTTCTTTCACTTTGCGGTGCGTTCTTTTCCTACAGTCGGAACTCTTTTTATCTTATAAAAGTGTAACGTATCTTTCGTATGCTTTGTCAAAACCGCTGTCTTGGGGCTCGTAGTGAACAACATCGAAAGAGTCTGCAATAATCTTTCTTGCTTCCTTTAAGTCCTTAATTTCGCCTGCGGCGATAAGTTGAACTGCAACATTACCTGCTGCTGTAGCCTCGATGGGACCTGCAATAACAGGTGTCTTGGTTGCATCAGCAGTCATCTGACAGAGGAAACCGTCTTTTGTTCCGCCGCCTACCATGTGGATTGCCTTGAAGTCGCTTCCTGTACATTCCTTGAGGCTTTCAAAGGTGTGTTTGTACTTCAGAGCAAGACTTTCGTAGATACAACGAACAACTTCGCCGTCGGTTTCGGGAACAGCCTGACCTGTCTTTTTGCAGTAATCTTTAATTCTCTGAACCTGATTTCCGGGAGGCATAAATACGGGGTCATCGGGGTCAATAAAGCACTTGAAGGGCTGTGCCTCTCTTGCCATTTTTTCCATATCCGCATAACTGTATTCTTTGCCGTCTCTCTTAAACTGACGTCTTGTTTCCTGAATAATCCAGAGACCTATTATGTTCTTTAAAAATCTTGTAGTATTGCCGTAGCCTGTCTCATTGGTAATATCCAACTGTGCGGATTTTTCACTTATGCAGGGCTGTTTCAGTTCTGTTCCGAAAAGGCTCCATGTTCCGCAGGAAATATACACAAAACTGTCCTCGGAAGCAGGAACTGCCGCAACAGCACTTGCTGTGTCATGGCCTGCCACTGCGATTACGTCTTTTTTATCAATTCCGATTTCTTCGCAAACATCATCCTTGAGTACGCCCACTTTTGTGCCGGGATCCACAATCTTGGGGAAGAGGTCTCTCTTTATTCCCACTTTGTCTATAAGTTCCCAGTTCCACTCTTTGGTATAGGGGTTGAGGAGTGCAGTTGTGGAAGCGGTACTCTTTTCACCATAAACTTCGCCTGTGAGGAGATATCCGAAAAGTTCGGGCATCATAATGAATTTGTCGGCAATATCATACACATCACCTTCCTGCATTTTGTGAGCAAGAAGTTGGTATATTGTATTAAATGTCATAAACTGTATGCCTGTTTCGCTGTAGAGTTCCTTGTCGGACATCATCTTTCTTACTTCTTCAATAGGCTGATTTGTTCTGTCGTCACGGTAGTTGTAGGGGTTGGAAAGAAGTTTTCCGTTTTTGCCTATAAGAGCGTAGTCAACTCCCCAGGTATCTATACCGATACTTTTGAAATCAACGTCTTTTACCTTTCTTATGCCTTGCTTTACTTCATGAAAAAGTCTGGCAAGATCCCAATAAAATCCGTCATTTATGCTAACAGGTTCATTGTCAAAACGATGTACTTCTTCCAAAACTATTTTTCCGTTTTCCAAACTTCCCAAAATGGCACGTCCGCTGGATGCACCAAAATCAAAAGCCAACACTTTCATAATTATTACCTCCGTAATATTGATATTTTGTATTTTATCATATTTAACAAAAAATAGCAACAATATTTTTTTAATACACCCCTTGCTTTTACAAAATTCTACCAACCCCCTGTGTTAAAATTTTATTAAGAGGTGACTTTGAGGTGAACACCATATACATAGACATACTTTTTCTTGTAAATCTTGCAATAAACACAAGTCTTATCATGGGAGTTGGCTATCTTTTGAAACTACCCTGCAAAACCCTTAAGATTTTGCTTGCGGGTTCTTTGGGTTCTGTTTACTCATGCCTGATTTTTTTCGGAGATTTCTCCGCCCTCTCATCTGTGCTTGTAAAACTCTGTTTCGCCGCCCTCATAATGCTCCTCTCTTTCGGACTTTGCCCCGTAAGGGCAGCCATAAAAAGAACCTGTCTTTTCATGCTCCTTACTGCAGTTTATGGCATTGTGATACTTGGCGTAATGTATTTTACAGACCTTGGATTGCACCTCGGAGGTGTAATAAGAAACGGAGTGTTCTATTTTTCCGTTCCCACCCACTACATACTCCTGTGCTCGGGTGCCATCTACGGAACCTTGCATTTTGCCGAGAAATTCTTCAAAAAAGCAACTCTGAGGAGTTTTTCCAAAATAAAACTGGCAAGGCTGGGAAAAACCGTTGAACTTACTGCACTTGTAGACACGGGCAACATGTTAAAAGACCCTCTTACGGGCAGAAAGGTAATAATTGCTGAAGCAAAAAAACTTTCTCCGCTGTTCGGATTTGATATAGAAAGTCTCCTTTCTGAAAATTTCAGACCCGACAGTCTTCCCGAAGGATTCAGAGTAATCCCCTTTTCATCCATCGGAAAGAAAAACGGTCTGCTCGCAGCCTTTGTACCCGACACCGTTGAGATAGACAGCGAGAAAAAGGACAACATAATAACCGCCATTTTCGACGGAACACTGTCCAAAACAGGGGATTACAACGCTCTTATGGGACCATGAAAGGACTTGATTTTTTGTTAAAGGAAAAGATTATGAACATACTACAAAAGATTCTCTGCGGTGAAATTCATTACATAGGCGGATCCACCACACTGCCGCCCCCGCTTTCAAAAGAAGAGGAAGACCGTCTTATAGAAATATTCAAGACCTGCCCTTCCCTTGTGCGAAACGAACTTATAGAACGGAACCTGCGCCTTGTGGTGTACATATCCAAAAAGTTTGAAAACACGGGTATAAACATAGAAGACCTCATAAGCATAGGAACTATAGGTCTTATAAAATCCATAAACACATTCAACCCCGACAAAAACATTAAACTCGCTACCTATGCTTCAAGATGTATAGAAAACGAGATACTTATGTATCTTCGGAAAAACAGCGGAAGAAAAACAGAAATCTCCATTGACGAACCCCTCAATGTGGACTGGGACGGAAATGAACTTCTGCTTTCCGACATACTGGGAACAGACAACGACATAATCCATCAGAACCTGGAAAACGAGGTGGACAAAGAACTCCTATCTATTGCAATGCAGACCCTTAGCGAAAGAGAGAGAAACATAATGGAACTTCGGTTCGGAATGAACAGCCGGATATCCAAAACACAAAAAGAGGTTGCCGATATTATGGGAATAAGCCAATCCTACATATCCAGACTGGAGAAGAAAATAATCTCAAGGCTTAAAAAAGAGATTTCCCGACTTGTATAAATTACCAGTTTTTCGGGCATAATGCTACCAAAAGATACAGCGTGAAACACTGTGAAAGGAAGATGAGACAATGCCCAAAATCAGTATGTTAAACCAGTTGATTGGCGTTTTTCAGAAAAAGAAACAACCTTGCGACGATATTGTTACCGCCGCGGATAAAGTAATAGAAAAATACATTTTTTCCAAAAACAAACTCATATACCGCGCCTGCAAACCAAAGCGTGACTTTTCCGCACTCGCTTTGTGGGGCGCGCTGTTTGCAGTGATGGGAATTGTGGCACTTATGATTATGAACGTATAAAGGGGATATAAAAAAAGCGCAGATCGTTTATAGGCATGTCTACTGATATTTCGGAATTCAAACAACATCAAAACATCGAATTTATGTAGAAATCTGCAAAAATTGCAGATTTCTCACATTTTTATCCTATAAACTATAAGCGAATTTCACCTCTCGGCGTACCTTTGTACGCCTTCGGGTACCCCTCGCAAGCACGCTTGCTTCGGTTCAATTCGCTTATTCTGCATCTTTTTTTCTATCCCCAAGGGAATGTAAAAAATTCAAACGAATTTTTTACACCATCTTTCCTTCAATGTAATCGCTTTTAACTTTACTAAGAAGAACTTTTACAAAAGTTCCCGACACATCCTCTGCAGAGTTAAACCGTACCTTAATGTAATTTGTCATGTGACCCTCGTAAACACCGCGTGACACCTCCTGCTCTGCCAGCACAACAGCCTCGGTGCCGATTTGCTCTTTGAGGTAGGCTTTTTTTGTTTCGTCCAAGGCTTTTATCATTTCTCTGCTGCGTCTTTCCTTTTCTGCCTTTGGAACCTGACAGGGCATTTTATCTGCCTTAGTTCCCTTTCGGTTTGAATAGGCAAAAACATGAGCATCCGCAAGTTTAAGAGAACGGGCAAACCCGAGGGAAGAGAGAAAGTCCTCCTCTGTTTCTCCCGGAAATCCCACCATAATATCCGTTGCTATGGCAGGATTTCTGAAATATTTTCGTATGAGGCGCACACTCTCCATATACTCTGCGGAGGTGTACTTTCTGTTCATTGCACAAAGTGTTCTGTCACAACCGCTCTGGAGCGCTATGTGGAAGTGGTCGCAAAGTTTTTCTATGCGGGAAATTTCCGATATAAATTCTTCTGTGAGAATTCTGGGTTCAATCGAGCCCAGTCGCACCCTCTTTACACCGCTGATATTTGCCACACTCTTTATTACATCAAGAAGCGTCACAGTCTTTAAATCTCTTCCGTAGGATGCAAGATGAATACCCGTAAGGACAATTTCAGAAAAACCGTTGTCGCAGAGTGCCTCAACTTCTTTCACAATGTCCTCAATAGAACGACTTCTAACGGGGCCTCTGGCGTAGGGAATTATGCAGTAAGTACAAAACTCAGTGCATCCGTCTTCAATTTTCACAAAGGCTCTTGTCCTTCCCGAATATGAAGATACCCACATGTCTTCGTAGTCCCTTTTTTTCATTATGTCACACACGTTTACGGTTGTGTCTTCTTTTTCCATTGCCTTTTGGCACAATTCAACTATGCGGTTTCTTTCCGAAGTTCCCAAAACAAGAGATACACCCTCAATCTTTGAAACATCTTCGGGGGAAACCTGAGAATAGCAACCGACAACAGCCACAAAAGCATCGGGATTTTGCTTTATTGCCCTGTGTATCATCTGGCGTGATTTTCTGTCGCCCATACCCGTTACTGTGCAGGTGTTTATGACATATATATCGCAAATTTCGGAAAAATCCTTTATAATGTACCCTGCCTCTTTGAACATATTTGACATGGCTTCTGTTTCGTATTGATTTACTTTGCAGCCCAAAGTGGCAAAAGATACGGTCTTCATATATATAAACTCCTTAATTTTATTATGTTTTTATTATACACTACTTACAAATTTTTGCAATAGTTAACGAAAAGAATTGACTTGAAAAAATTATGGTAGTATAATATAGTTACCACAAAATTACTAATGGAGGTAATAATTATGCAGACATTTGACATTATTTTAAATTCAATCAACGACGTTAAGAACTTTGTTAACATCGTAAACAAATACGATTTTGACATCGACCTCATTTCCGACCGTTATGTAGTAGATGCAAAATCCATAATGGGTATCTTCAGCCTCGACCTTTCAAAGAAAATCACCGTAGAGGCACACAGTGACGATGTAACCGCATTTGCCAACGAGTTGGCTCCCTATATCGTTTGATTATAATTCAAAGGACGCGGCTGACATAGAATCAGTCGCGTAATTTTTTGTTTAAGCAGTTGCGTTAGAGGTGTTATATGGAATACACATATATACCAACCGAATATGAAATAAAACTTATGATTCTTTACACTGTAAAGAATCTCAAAGTTGCGTCCAATTACACCATGATTGACTATGTGATATCATCATGTGCCAATGTGAACTACTTTGAACTGGGGCAATATATAGACCATCTCATGGAAACGGACAACCTCAGCCAGTACTCTGCCGACGGCGACAACTACTTCTCCATTACAAATTCGGGAGAAGAAACTCTCGGTTTCTTCGAAGGCAAAATTTCAGGAAGCATAAGACTTATGCTGGAAGAGAAAATCCGCGATATAAACCGTGAAAACGCTATGGGCAATATAATGGAAGTTGACTATATTCCCATAAACGAAAATGAATATACAGTCAAATTCCGTATGGAAGAAGGCGGTGTTGTTGTAATGAATCTGGAATTCTATGCAGGAAACCGCGAAAGAGCGGCAGAAATCTGCTCCTACCTCAAATCCAACAACGCGGATTTCTACAAAGCAATGATGGAAACTATAGATAAAGGAATAAACAATTAAGCGGTGATTTTATGAAACATCCTATTATAAAAAAATATCTCGGAATATTTGTGATTGCTGTGCTCATAATCGCAGTGTACAAAACTTTCGACAGCATGGGAATACTTTTTAATTATATAAAAGATTTTCTTGCCCTTTTGGGGCCTGTGTTTGCCGCATTTGCCATTGCTTTTATACTTCACCCACTTTGCAAAAAGTTTGAAAGCCTTTTCAGAAAAACAAAGGTTGCTTTTTTCTGTAATCACTGCAGGGGCTGTGCCATAACATCCGTGTATCTTGCAGCACTGGCGTGTGTGGCAGGTTTTTTTGCAATACTTTTGCCTATGGTGTTCGAAAGTATAACACAACTTATTCAGCAACTTCCCGGTATTATTGAAAATGTAGGCAAATTCCTGTACTCGCTGGATTTTGCAGGATACAACCTTAAACCGTTTTTAGACAGAATAACAATTTCCGATGTTATGACATCATTTAACCTGAGCGATGTGCAGACCGTGGTTCAAAGCATTGCAGGTTTTTCAAAAGGTATTATAAATGTTTTTCTGGCAATAATAATATCCATATACATCCTGGCAGACCGCGCGGGACTTCTGTCTACCATAGACAAGGTTTCTTCCATCCTTATCCCCGATAACAAAAGAGACGTTGTTAAAAAGTATGTTAACCGCACATTCTTCATAATGTACCGTTATGTGTACTGTCAACTTCTCGATGCGGTGATTGTGTTTGCCTTGTCCTTTATAGCACTTACAATCATGGGTATTGAATATGCTCCGATTCTTGCAATCTTCATTGGCATCTTCAACATAATCCCCTATTTCGGTGCAACAATAGCATGTACGGTAACTGCACTTCTAACACTCTTTTCCACCTCGCTCTACAATGCTGTTGTGGTTGCAATCGTTCTTATTGTACTTCAGCAGATTGACGCAAACCTCATTCAGCCAAAACTTGTAAAAGACAGTCTCAAGGTCAAACCTTTCTGGGTACTTTTCGGAATCCTCGTGGGAGGCGGACTTTTCGGAATGTTGGGAATACTGCTTGCGGTACCGTTTATGGCACTTATCAAAACCATTTTTGAAGACTACTACGACTACCATATGAACCTTGAAAAAAATGACGAAACACCCTCTTCTGAAGAAGAATTGGAATTTCAATAAGAACTTGGTAAATTTTTTTAAAAAAACCTTGACAAACCCTGTTAAAGTTGATATAATCTTAAAGTCGGTTAGCATTGTACCGACTTATGCGGGTGTAGTTCAATGGCTAGAATTCCAGCCTTCCAAGCTGGCCGTGTGGGTTCGATTCCCATCACCCGCTCCAAAATTTGCGCCAGTAGCTCAGCCGGATAGAGCATCTGCCTTCTAAGCAGAGGGTCGGGAGTTCGAGTCTCTCCTGGCGCGCCAATTTGTCTGGTGGGTATAGTTCAGTTGGTTAGAGCGCCAGATTGTGATTCTGGAGGTCGTCGGTTCGAATCCGACTACCCACCCCATTAATTAAATAATGGGATGTAGCCAAGTGGTAAGGCACAGGACTTTGACTCCTGCATTTCGTTGGTTCGAGTCCAACCATCCCAGCCAATTCCAAAAACAACTTAATATGGGCCATTAGCTCAGTCGGCAGAGCACTTGACTTTTAATCAAGGTGTCCCGCGTTCGAATCGCGGATGGATCACCAGAAAAAACCCTTGAAGGACAAGCCTTTGAGGGTTTTACTTTATCTAATGTTAAACCCCCGTTTTTAAGACTTTCTAACAC
>JAZNJU010000018.1:0-3624 GCA_045578205.1 Clostridia bacterium
GAACCGGTATGATTGAGGTTGAGCCCCCCTGGATGGAAACAGACTCCAACTACAAACTTGAAGAAAACATGACATTCCAGGTAGATACATTCATCATGGGCAAAGGTTTCGGATGCAGATGGGAAATCGGTGCCGCTATCACTAAAGACGGTTGTCACAAGATGACAGATTACTTAAAGAAAGGAATTATAGAACTCGATGTGTAATAGAATTGGCAAAAAGGTATGGATAATTCCCGATTGCGAACTTCCACCCGAGGGCGAAGGCGTTGCAAAGGGTCATGAATCCGTTATAATCGTGAACGATACCGATGAGGACGCAAAAATTGCCGTAAAGTTGTTCTTTACAGACAAAGATGCCTATGAAGATATTGAGTGGGAAGTAAAGGCAGGCAGAGTACGTTGTTTCCGTACAAACAATATAGACGATATGTGTGGTTTCAAAGTACCTTTCGAAACCCAGTATGCAATGAAACTTACTTCAAATTGTGAGATTGTTGTACAGTACGGCAGACTTGACAACACACAGCCAAACCTTGCTTTCTACACAACACTGGCATATACCGAGTGAGGTGACATACAATGGAATATAATATGAGTTTCCCAAGGGAACTTAGCAAGGTCAAGGAAAACAGAATACCATTTGTAATCTGCGGCGGAACCGTTGAGTATCACGGTCCTCACTGCTCTTACGGATGCGACACTCTCGTTGCTGAAGGTCTTGTTAAGAAATTGGCAGAAAAGAAGGAAATAATGATTGCTCCCACAATCTACTACAGTCCTTCCAGTTATGCCGTAGCCGATGAAACAAGCGGAACGGTGCATATCGAAGAAGATGTTTTCGAGGCATATCTCTTCCAGATTTTTACGAATATGCTCGATGCCGGTCTCCGAAATATCTATGTGGTTATCCACCATCAGTTTGAACAGGAAAGTTACATGCCAATGACCCTTTCATACATGAAAGCGGCAAAACGTGCAACAATGCGTTATCTTGAGAAAACTCAAGGTCGTGGCTGGTGGGGTAGTGAGAACTATGCAAGTTACTACGAAAACTTAGGCGGCGGAGACGATCCGTTCTCCTGGATAAAGGTTATTCCCACAATGAGCACAGAGGTTCAAAATGCCACAGGATACGACCACGCAGGAAAATATGAATGTTCAATACTCATGTCTCTTTACCCCGATGCGGTAAAACTTGAAAGGCTGGGTGACATTGACCATTGGTTTACCAAGAGCGCCCAAGAAGCCTCAACCGAGATAGGCGACGAAATGGTAAAGCAGTCCTTGGAATATCTCGAAAAAACCATAGTCTGAAAATTGAATTAAAATAACTCGTACAGAGTTCGCACTTTTTGTGTGAACTCTGTATATTTTTTACAATTTTTTTCAAATTTTAGTACAAAATTAATAAAAAAGTTGTGAAAAATCGGAAAAAAGCAGTGCGAAATCGGAAAAATCCACTTTAGGTGACTTAACAAATTTGTTATAATTTATGATAAGAAAGTATTAGAATGTAAAAAGTGCAAATAATTGTGATAGTATTGTATTTTGAAATACTTTTTTGAAATAGGGATTAATAGCAGGTTACTTATGAATATATGGGAGGTGTTAAGATGATCAATGTCGTAATTGCAGATGATGATTTCAATGCCAGAACCGGGCTCAAGGATATGATAGACTGGGACGGTTTGGGTGCCACCGTTGTCGGCGTTGCGGAAGACGGAGAACAAGTTGTTCAACTTTTTAAAGATAATCCTCACATTGACCTTGCAATTCTGGACATCTGCATGCCATATATGGACGGTTTGGCTGTGGCTAAGTTTATAAGAGAATCACAGCATGACACCGATATAGTACTGCTTAGTGCACATACGGATTTTGAATATGCCAGAGAGGCACTTAAGTACAACATAAGAGAATATGTCACAAAGCCAATAAACCGGGCGAAACTCAACCAACTTTCAAACATTGTCAGCAAGGTTATAAAAGACAGAGAGGCATCATCCCGTTGGCGGATATTTCTTCACGGAACCGAACTTCAGGATGGACTCAAGGATGCACTGAAGCGTAAAGATGCCGTTTCACTCGAAAAACTTATTGACATTGAGGGTAGATTTCCCGGCTTGTCGCTCAAGTCTTACAAAGAGTTTTATCTGGCAGTTCTCAACCTTACAAGGCAGATGTCAACGCATCAGAATTACTCCGAAGATTCCTGGAAAGACTGCGTAAACAAAATATACGAGTTTGTAAATATTGACTCTCTGAAAGCATATGTAAGACAGACTTTAGACAATCTGGTGTCGATTGGTGTCGGCGAACTTTCCAGAGGCGGTACAAACATTGTGGAACTTGCCAAGGAATATATCGACGCAAATATACTAAGTTCAGATATTCATTCATACAATGTTGCAAGTCATCTTAATTTGTCTGTTGACCATCTGTCCAGACTCTTCAAAAATGCCGGAGAGAATTCCCTTTCCGACTACATCATAGAAGCCAAGATGGACAAAGCGAAGGATTTTCTGACAAACACATCATATCCCATACGTCATGTGGCAGAAATACTCGGTTATACTGATCCCAACTATTTTGTCAGAGTTTTCAAAAAGAAAACAGGGGTTACTCCTACAGAGTATAGGCTCAGGGCAAAGGATGTGACCGGATGAAGAATATAAAGTTCAGTATCCGCTCAGTGGTTTTAACCTTACTTATCTCATCTATCATCCTTGTGAGTGTGGTTGTTGTATATATCGTCAGCGACAAGTTCAATAGTAAACTCATGAGTTACATGGTAAACGATATAGAGCACGTTGCTCAGAACTGCAGAGACGAAGTTGTCGATTCCATTTTCAGAATTCAGACAGAAAATGAACTTCTGGAAGTAAATGAAGAGTTCATTGGTTGGGTAGAGTGCTCATCTTCCGACATTCTGGATAACAACGCAGCAATTACAAACATAAAGTCACACCTTGCCAGCATGCGTGATTCGGTAACAAAAGGTTCAAACGGTTACACGGTAACATTCTTTCTGGACAGCCAACAGCCTCTTTCGGGTATGCTGGAAGATTATTCCAACAAAATTACAATTCCTGATTCAGTATTTATGTACAGCACCAAGGGACTTACCGACACTGAATGGTACATAAACATGATTAACGGAAATGGGAGCATGTACATCTTTGAAGATAAAAAAGTACCGCATTATGTTTTTGCGGCACAACGGATTGAAAACGGACTTGATCCCGAGGGCAAACCACTTGGAGTAATGCTTGTGGCAATCAACTTCGAAAGTGTGCTCAGAAGATACGCAGGCGTAGAGAACACCGAATACCTGCAGATGCTGATATTAAACAGCCACGGTGAGGTCATTTGTACCAACAGCGAGACAATAGATCAAAGTGTGCGTTCCTTTGCTTCATCCGGCAAAGACACAATAGATACATATTCAGAAGTAATGACGGATGTAACCATATCGGGTAAGGATTACTACACAAGTCTGCAATCGCTGGATTTTGGAATGATGCTTGTAACCCTTGTTCCCAAAGAGGAGATATTTCTTACAATAAGGGAAACAATGTCGGGAGTTTACAGCGTTGTTTTAATTATACTTGCAGCAGTACTT
>JAZNJU010000019.1:0-3808 GCA_045578205.1 Clostridia bacterium
CCCATGCCGAATTCATCCATATTGGTTTTCCCTATCAATGTGCTGCACGAGAGTTGGTCGTGTACTGTAGCGCTGTATGGCGGAACAAAATCGGAAAGCATTTCAGATCCACAAGTTGTTCTTATACCTTTTGTGCATATATTATCCTTGAGCGAGTATATTATTCCGTCCAAAACGGAAAGTTCTTCTCTGTTTGCAATCTTTTTGTCAATTTCAAGAGCATTACTTAGTGCTGTTTCGTAGCACGGAGTAATGTAGGCATTAAGAACATCATTGCAATCTGAACTGTATTGTATATACTTTTTTGTGAGTTCTGCTGCACTTATTTCACCGCGGGAAAGCATGGAATGAATTTTTCTTATTTTACTCATGTTCTGTTCCTTCCCTGCGTATTGCAAAGTATCCATTTTCGCAAACGGATAAATTTTCGGTAAAACGTCGATTAACGGATTCTTCAGGTTCATCATACCTGAAAGAAAGTTTATTTTCCGATAAGGCGCTTTCTCCCTCGCACGCGCATTGCGAAAGATTTATAAAGTCAACGATTTCATTCATTTCTTTGCAAAACGACTCTGCTTCGCTATCCGATACTTCAAACTTTGATAATTTTGTGAGTTCAAACAAATCTTTTTTGTTAATCATATCTTTACCTATACCAATGGTTTTTCACGGGATATTAAGTGCAAAATATTACCTTCGGGATCACGGAAAAACATGATTTTTACTGCGGACGGAATGTTTGGTACATCTTTAATTATTTTTACATTAGCATCTTTTATCTTTTGTACGCTTTCCTCAAATGTATCGGTATAAAACGCTATGTGTCTTATGCCGGGTTTTTCCAGCATAGTTATTTCGTTATTGTATGCGGAGTTAAGGCAAAATTCAATCATACTGTTGTCGGAAAAAGCAACAAACACAGTGCCCTTGCCGTTATCAAATACAACTCTGCCGTTAAAAAGGTCTGCATACCATTGAGAGAGTTTTTTTGTATCTTTTGCATATATAGCAACATGTTCTATTCCCCTAACCATTTTCATTGCTCCTTTATTCAACAAAACCTCAACAACAGGTGTTGAGGTTTTGAGATATTTTTTTGATTATTTGCTTGCACTTCTATCGGTATAGTGAGTGTGGAGAAGGTCGTGAGCCTTGTGGCTTCCGGGTTCTCCGAAGAACTCCTTATACATAAGTTGTACATTGGGATTTTCGTGAGATTTTCTAAGTGTGGATGCTTCATCTTCAGAATAAAGTGCAGCGGCTCTCTTTGCCTTTACATCTACTATTGCTTTTGTTCTGGAGTCAACTATAGGCTGACCGCCACCGTTGATACATCCTCCGGGACATGCCATAACTTCGATAAAGTCATAGTGTTCTCCGTTTTTAACCTTGTCAAGAATGATGCGTGCATTCTTAGTTCCATGAACAACAGCGACCTTAACATCTTTACCGGCAATCTTGAGAGTTGCTTCTTTAACACCGTCAAGACCGCGGACAGCAGTAACATTGAGGTTGTCAAGAGGCTTACCTTCGAGGATTTCATATACAGTACGGATAGCGGCTTCCATAACACCGCCGGTTGTACCGAATATAACACCTGCGCCCGTTGCATCACCAAAAGGCTGGTCGAATTCTTCGTCGGGAAGATTAACAAAATCAATACCTGCCTGCTTAATCATTCTTGCAAGTTCTCTTGTGGTGAGAGACACATCGATATCTCCGCCAAACTCATCACGCGATGCTTCAAATTTCTTTGAAGTACATGGCATTATTGCAACTGAGAAGATATCCTTTTTGTCTATTCCCATCTTTTCGGGATAGTATGACTTAAGCACTGCACCGAACATTTCCATCGGAGATTTGCAGGAAGAAAGATTTCCAATAAATTCAGGATAATAATGTTCACAGAACTTAACCCAACCCGGAGAACAAGAAGTTATTATAGGAAGATTTTCCTGCTTTGTAAATCTCTGAATAAATTCTGTTCCCTCTTCCATGATTGTGAGGTCAGCGGCTGTATCGGTATCAAATACCTTGTCAAAACCGAGTCTTCTGAGAGCGGCAACCATCTTTCCTGTAACAGGTGTACCAATAGGAAGACCAAATTCTTCGCCAAGTGCTGCACGAACTGCAGGAGCAGTTTGTACAACAACGTGCTTTTCAGGATTATCAATAGCAGCCATAACCTTGGGAATGTCATTCTTTTCGTAGAGCGCACCAACAGGACAAGATACAATACACTGTCCGCAGAAGATACATCCTACATCCTTTATCTGCTTTTCGAATGTTGAAGTTATGTGAGTTTTGAATCCTCTTTCAACACAACCGATTACGGATATTGCTTGATTGTTGCAGGCAGCAACACAACGGCGGCAAAGAATACACTTGTTGTTATCTCTTACAAGAGATGTTGAAGTATTGTCAAGTTCATACTTCTCGTTTTCGCCTTCGTATCTCAAAGAATCAATTCCGAGTTCATCTGCAAGTTGCTGAAGTTCACAATTTGTATTTCTTACGCAAGTGAGACATTTCTTTTCATGATTGGAAAGAATAAGTTCCAAAGTTGCCTTTCTTGCTTTTCTTACTTTTGCGGTGTTTGTGTAAATTTCAAGCCCTTCGGAAACAGGATAAACACAAGCAGCCTGAAGTGCTCTCGCACCTTTGATTTCAACAAGACACATTCTGCAGGCACCAATCTGGTTCAAATCTTTGAGATAGCAGAGTGTGGGAATATGAACATTTGCATCCCTTGCGGCATCAAGGATGGTGTAAGATGCAGGAACGCTATATTCTTTGTCGTTAATTTTAATATTTACCATATCCATCTTATATACCCTCCTTATTTGTAAATTGCTTTCTTGGGACAACTTTCAATACAAGCACCACACTTAATACATTTTTCAGTATCTATTGTGTGTACCTGCTTGAGAGCACCGGAAATTGCACCAACAGGACATACTCTTGCACATTTTGTACATCCGATACAGATATCGGGATTGATTTTGTAAGATACAAGTGCCTTACATACACCTGCAGGACATTTCTTGTCAACAACGTGCGCTTCGTATTCGTGGCGGAAGTATCTGAGTGTGCTGAGTATTGGGTTAGGAGCAGTCTGGCCAAGACCACAGAGTGCGGAATCTTTAATCATGTAGCAGAGTTCTTCGAGTCTGTCTATATCTTCAAGTGTTCCGTTTCCTGAAGTAATCTTGTCGAGTATTTCAAGAAGTCTCTTTGTACCGATACGGCAAGGTGCACACTTTCCGCAGGATTCATCAACAGTAAATTCGAGGAAGAACTTTGCTATATCAACCATGCAAGTATCTTCGTCCATTACTATAAGTCCGCCGGAGCCCATCATTGAACCGATGCTTATGAGCGAATCGTAGTCAATGGGTGTATCAATCAAGGATTCAGGGATACACCCGCCGGAAGGTCGGCCTGTCTGTGCAGCCTTGATTTTCTTGCGGTTGGGGATACCGCCGCCGATATCGTAAACAACTTCGCGAAGTGTAGTACCCATAGGAATTTCAACAAGACCTGTATTGTTAATCTTACCACCAAGGGCAAATACCTTTGTACCCTTACTCTTCTCTGTTCCGATACCATTAAACCAATCGGAGCCATTGAGAATAATCTGGCAAATATTTGCATAGGTTTCAACATTGTTAAGAAGGGTCGGCTTCATCCAAAGTCCCTTTACAGCAGGGAACGGAGGACGAGGACGAGGCTCACCTCTCTTACCCTCAATAGAGGTAAGAAGTGCTGTTTCCTCACCGCAGACAAAGGCACCTGCACCAAGACGAAG
>JAZNJU010000020.1:0-3618 GCA_045578205.1 Clostridia bacterium
ACGATCCGACTTTATAGTAATAGAGTTTAAGAGCCGATGCATCCACACACCATTCACCAGGTACATCAGTCTCCTCCATAAGATTGCATACTGCAACCTTACCGGAGTCTACATTAGAAATGGCAGGTTTGAAAAATGTAAATTTTCCGTCGCTTACACTCTTGAGGTCGGCATAACTTCTGCAATAGCAGAACACTCCGTAATAATCAAAAAATCCCTCAAGGTATATACCTTCATATGAAGAATACCAACGCAGGGCATCATCATGGGTAAAGGAATATAAAGTTTTAGATGTTGCTGAATCTGTGCCCTCTGAAGTAAAGGTAAGGTCGCTATAACCACTGTTAGGCCAACGCGATATCTGCTGAGGCTTACCGTTCAAGTACAGTTGTGCCATGGCAAGGTCTCTTGCACCGTAGAAACTATTCGGGTTTCCGAGAATATCATCGGAAGTTATTCCATATTCTTCAAGGTCAAGTTCATATATATTGAGTCTTGCTTCTTCCTTGAATTTATCACGCACGGAAAGGTCGGAAACAAGTTTAAAATCCGAAGTATTGAGTTTTGTCATACCTGAAATTACCGCCTGCTCACCCGGAGCGCTCTTGTAGGTAAGCGTATATCCCTCGCCCGGGTTGACATCTGCCGTTATGGCAGGGTATGTTCCGGAGCAAAGGATTATTTCAGCACTGCGGGTTTCGGCATGAGTTTTATAAATCTCCTGCGCGGCTTCTACCGTTTTAAGTGCTGACTCCTTTGACAATCCGTTGTTTGAATCCGAGCCGTTTTCAACATCAACATATATACAAAGAGTCTGGGCATTGGGTTTGTATTCATTTATGTTTTCAGCCTTACCGTTATAAGACAAGTAGATAGGGCTGTCGCTCCTGATACCCGGTGCACTGAAACTATAGTCGTAACTTCCGCTGCGGGACACAGGCACAAGACCAATATACAAGGTGCTTTCCTGTAGATCCTCCGCAGTCTGCGATGCTGCAAAATCATCGTAGGTCTTACCCTCGTTAGGTATTATGATATATGCCTCTCCCATACGAACCGTATATTCTTCTATACTGCCTGTAATAGTTACCATACCGGTTTCTTCGTCTATTGATACACTATCCGTCTCTGCCGCAAGTACACCTGCAGGAAGTATGGAAGTTATGAGAAAGCATATCACAAGGCAAAGTGCATATATTTTTCTGCTAAATAAATTCACATTCAGGCTCCTTTCCATGGAGATATTAAAGTCAGATTACTCGATTGTCTGTGTGATGATACTTTCCATTGTGGTATCAAGGTTACCCCATACAAAGCATTTTGCAATGTATTTTCCGCGTGTATCAATGGTCCAGGTGTCTGTGATACTGTCGTCTTCACCCATTTCAAGAGACATTTCCTTGATGTTCACATCTACCATCTTTAAGTCCTCATCGAAGAGACATATGCTTACTATCACATCCATACCTTCGGCAATTTTGTTGTTATTTAAGGTAGCACTCACGTGATATGTACCTGTTTTCAGGAAGGACATATTTGCATCCTCTTCAATTGAAAAATCTGTCAATTCAAAGCCGGGAGGCTCTGTGGTAAACGATGTTTCCTCGAAGAAATAACTGTTGCTGTCTCCCGAAAAAACTATTCCCTTTGGAACTATACTGTAAGTTGTCTTATATTCAAAAGGCATATCAAATTTGATTACTACAGTCTCGGCACTGTCACCGGGGAGTACGCTGAATCCGTAGAAAGGAACACCGTTCTTATATATATCTACGCTGTCGTCATAGAGATTTGCAGTATCAACGCCTTTTTGGAATGTGAGGGTCACTTCATCACCGATTAAAACATCGTCACCCGCGGGGGATATTGTATATTCTGACTTTTCATACTCTATGACTTTGGTTGCTATGACATCATCAATATAAAAGGTTCCGCTTGATCTGGTAACGAAAACTACTGCACCATAACCTGTTGAAAGGTTAATTGTGTGGTTATAATTTGCAAAAGCATCTTCTCCTGCAAATACTTTTGCATTGTTTCCTTTTACAGACAGGGAAAGTGCGGTCCAATCGGAACCAAGCGTCTGCTCGTCAACGGTCATACCATCACAGTCTTTCATGTTGTCCTGCATTGTACCTATACCTTGTCTGTTGTCATTACTTGCGTATTTTTGATACGCATTAAGGAACATTTTATTATATTCACTTGTGCCGGCAGCATTCTTGTAATACTGTGCACCGCCGCAAAAACCGGGTTTACCCCATTTACCTACGCTCTCAGTACGATCTGTCTGCATGGATATCTGCAGTGTCCTGTTAATGTTAGTAGCGTTCGATTCGTCAGATTTAACCTTTACTTCAACACTATAGTCTGTTGTTGCAAGTCTTGCGGCATCGAAGAACTTAGTTGCACTCATTCCGTAAGTTGAAAAATTATAGGCATCGTAATAGGGATAAACACCCTTTCCTGCCATACCCGTCACTTTAAGATATTTGTTGTTGTCATCAACATACAGTGTACCGTTTCTCCATGATGTTGTTGCACCTGTGTCACCTGCGTAATTCTGAAAATCATCTTGCCAGAGTTCCTCTACGCTAAAAAACTTGTTGCAATCTGTTCCGGCAATATTTAAGTTATAAACAGCATCAATAACAACACCGCCCTCGGGCTTTATTACATAGGAGTAATTGGTGTTTGCTGTCATACCATGTGTTGTTTCCTTGGATGCTGGCATCTTAACTACATCAAAATCCGTAACAGCAGTACCGTCTGCTGTAAGTGTGATAGCAGCCTCAAGGTCTGCTTCTGCTACCTCTTTCGAGAGATCTATCATAATCTTGGTGGAATCCGCATTCCAATATGTAACCGTAATCACATCTTCTGCCGATGCAACGCATAAGCATGAAGCAAGGACAATAACGGTTGTCAATACAATTGACATTACTTTCTTTAACTTTTTCATACATTCTCCGCCTTTCAAAGTATATTGTGAAATTTAAACAAAGCCTATTGTCTAATATACCTATGATAATTATATCTTTTTTTGCACTTATCAACAATTCTCAATATTCGTTTTTAGGTACTCAATATTAGCGAATTTAAATAAAAGCAGGTCGCTTCAAACGAAGCAACCTGCTGTGGTTCACTGTAGTTCTATTTATGTCTTTCTAATTCTTTTCTTGGGTCACCATTCTGAACAATTAGGTAACATGCATATCTTGTAAGTTCATAATCAAAAGCCGCTTTTTCAGTTGCACCTGCTTTTACATTTTCTTGGCCTTAGGAAAATCGTAGGTAATATCGTGTCCACTATTTTCACAAGCAATCATTGCACTCTTTATAACCTTATGAAAATTTTCCCATTTCGTATCAATTCAGGAGCAAAATTACTTTTTGAATTTATTTATCCATTCTAAAATCTCATCATATTTCATATCGCCCGAAGCAACCTTTGAAAAATTCTGATTTGCTTCTGTCATAGTTGTAATTGTTTCAGTATTTATATTCATAACTACCTCCTATTATTTATACAATAAATATATCCTATAATTTATATTACATACAAATCATAGGATATTATCAATATACTTTTTTCGTCAAATTTCGACATTCTTTATA
>JAZNJU010000021.1:0-9334 GCA_045578205.1 Clostridia bacterium
TCTGGGAGTTGCTTTCCAGATAAGGGATGATTTTGAGGATGAAAAAGAAGACATGGAAGACTTGCAGAACAGTCCCAATTTCATCAACACCCTCGGCAAAGAAGTGGCTATGAAAAGAATGAAAGCATATGCTTCGAAATGTGAGGAAATAATAGATAACTACGAAAACAATGAGTTTATAAAGGGACTTATTAAGTTTCTTTTTAACAGATAAATTTGTATATAACGGTGGTGCAGTATCCTAGTCAGAACTGTCAACTTCTAAGGTGGGCCTAAAAATCCATTAAAGGGCATATCGATGAAGTTCCTTGTGTTTGCTTCTTACGCCCAGTTTGGGGCAGATGCTGGGAGTTAAGGTTTAAGGGCGAGCCGCAATGGCATGCGGGCGTTGACCCTTTTTCCGTGGAGACCGGAATTCGTAATTTTTGGGTAAGGAATGGGTCTGGAATTTGATTTTTCAAATGAAGTCTCATATCCTTCTCCATGCCGAAAGGTGTTTGCTTTAAAGCAAACTAAGTTACGGTTCAGGATAAAACCTGCTATGCGGTGTGGGTAACAAACATGCTGTGTGCAGTGTAGCCTGCCTTGAGTGGCTATGGTGGATGATTTGTTCACACCAAGTCGCAATGGCCATTGCGACGAGGTTATTGCATCTGAAACCATATCTGCAAAAGAGGCTAAGAGTTGATTTGACTGTGAGGAAAACTCCTAGGCTGTTTTAGATGAGGGATTGCAGTACGGACTAAGTGGTAATTCAGCAATGCTGACGGCGACGCAGCAGGCTTGGCTTTAAATGGGAACGGCCGATTCGGCGACGAAACGGTAGCTCGGCGGGAAATCCGGCTGAACCTAAGCCGTAAATTTTACTTCATCTATTACCACCGTTTAATTTTTTACACGAGTTGAGGAATTATGAAGAAGAAATTTGATTTTTGGCCTGTGAAAATTACAATAGCGGCATTTTTGATTTCCGTTATAATGGCAATTCTTACAAACGGGTTTATCGACGATGTAAACATTGTCGTGGCGTTTGTTATCTTGCTTTTTGTAATTTTTCTGGGCATTCTTTTTGATATAGTAGGTCTGGCGGTGACCGTTGCGGATGAAACCCCTTTTCATTCCCGTTCAACGAGGGGATATCCGGGAAGCCGTGAGGCGATAAAACTTATAAGAAATGCAAATAAGGTTTCCAGTTTTTGCAACGATGTCATAGGCGATATTGCCGGTGTCCTTTCGGGAGGACTTGCAGCGGCAATCGTTACAAATATCTATTCAGTTTATGATGCGATACCTGCAACCGTACTTAATATGCTTCTTACGGCACTTGTGGCATCGGCAACAGTTGGCGGAAAGGCTTTGGGCAAGGGCATAGCCATAAACCGCAGCGAAAGTATTGTTAAAAAGATTTCTGTTATTATTTATTGGTTTTCAAAAATTTTTACCTTTCGAAAGAAGGATAGATAGAGATGTCTTTGCTTCAGAAAATTACATCACCCGATGATGTCAAAAAGTTAACAACGGATGAACTCAATATGCTTTCTTCCGAAATCCGCAGTTTTTTAGTTGAGAATGTTATGAACTGCGGAGGACACCTTGCGTCCAATCTGGGTGTTGTGGAACTTATGCTTGCTCTGTTCCGCAATTTCAATTTTCCCCAAGACAAGATAGTTTTTGATGTAGGTCACCAGTGTTATGTGTACAAAATGCTCACGGGAAGATTGGATGGTTTTTCCGCACTGCGCCATCTTGGAGGCATTTCGGGATTTCCCAGAACTTCCGAGAGTGAATACGATTCTTTCGATGTGGGTCACGCAGGAACATCTGTTTCCGTGGCAGTAGGTATGGCGCGTGCAAGAGACCTTAAGGGCACAAATGAACATATCATTGCTTTTGTGGGAGACGGTGCTCTTACAAGCGGAATGAGTTTTGAAGCGCTCAATGATGTGGGACTTAAAAACACCAAGGTTATAATTGTGTTAAATGATAATGCAATGTCCATAGACAAAAATGTCGGCGGTCTGTCCAGTCACCTTTCAAAATTACGTTTCGCTCCGGGATATATAAACACCAAAAGCAATGTGCAGGGATTTCTGGATAAATTCGGCAAGGTCGGAAAATCCGTCGAAAAATTTGTCCGCTCTGTTAAGGACAAGGTTAAATATGCCGCTATTGCCGCACCGCTTTTTGAACAACTCGGCTTGTCATACATGGGAATAATAGACGGAAATAATATCGAAGAAGTTTCAAAGGCTCTGGAAAGAGCCAAGGATATAGACGGCCCCGTAGTTATACACACTTTTACCAAAAAGGGACTGGGTTACGAAGAAGCAGAAAACGACCCCAGTAAGTATCACGGTGTCAGCAGTTATACCTCAAAAATATCTCCCAAGGATATAAATTACGATGCGGCTTTTTCCGCATTCATAACCGAAAATGCAATGAAAAATGAGAATGTTGTTGCAATTACTGCGGCAATGGCTTCGGGATGCGGACTTCTGGACTTTTCCAAAAAATATCCCGACAGGTTTTTCGATGTGGGAATTGCCGAGGAACATGCAGTTACTATGGCTGCAGGTATGGCAAAAGGCGGTTTGGTTCCGGTGGTTTGTGTTTACTCCACATTCCTCCAGAGGGCATATGACCAGATTATCCACGACGTTTGCCTGCAGAATCTACACGTGGTGTTTGCCATAGGACACGCAGGTCTCACGGGTGAAGACGGCGAAACACATCAGGGTCTTATGGATCTTACAATGCTTTTGCACATGCCGAATATGACAGTGCTTGCACCGTCAAATTACGATGAGTTAAAATCCATGCTGGACTATGCCGTAAATACTTCCTGCGGACCTGTTGCAATACGTTATCCCAAGGCATCGGTTTCTTTCAGAAAACCCGAAGATGACTCCGTGTCGGGTGCCGAGGTTTTGAGGGAGGGGAAAGATGCGATTATTCTTACTTGCGGAAGAATGGCAGATACCGCTCTGGAAAGTGCGCAACTTCTTAAAAATCAGAATATTGATGCGGAAGTTGTAAACATCAAATCAATAAAGCCTCTTGATAAAGACTTTGTTGCCAAAAGACTGGATGGCAAAAAGGTAATAGTAACTCTTGAGGACAACATAGTTTCAGGCGGTATGGGGCAGTATGTTGTTTCCAATGTCGGATCAAGAGTTCCCGTGCTTAATCTTGGGTTTGACACATGCTTCATTTCTCACGGAAAGCAGGAGGAACTTTTCAGAATACATTCTCTGGACAGCGTGTCGGTATCTGAAACAATACAAACTTTTTACAAAGGAATGAACGTTTAAAATGACAGGACGTTTGGATGTTGAACTTGTAAATCGCGGCCTTGTGGAAAGCCGCGAAAAAGGCAGAGCCCTCATAATGGCAGGCGCTGTGTATGTGGATGGGCAAAAAGCCTTCAAAGCAGGTGACAAAATAAAAGATGGAATGAACATAGAAATCCGCGGTTCTTCTTTGCGTTATGTAAGCCGCGGAGGACTCAAACTGGAAAAATCCATGGAGGTTTTCCCCTTAGACTTACATGGAAAAGTCTGTGCGGATATCGGTGCATCAACAGGCGGATTTACGGATTGTATGCTCCAGAACGGTGCAAGCAAAGTATATGCCATAGATGTGGGTTACGGGCAACTTGCCTGGAAACTCAGAAGCGACGACCGAGTTGTGAATATGGAAAGGACAAATGTGAGGTATCTGGATTTTGACCTGGTGACAGATGATGTGGAATTCATATCCATAGATGTTTCCTTTATTTCGCTGAAACTCGTTCTTCCCGTTGCATATAAACTTCTTACCGACGGAGGCGAATTGGTTGCCCTCATAAAGCCTCAGTTCGAAGCGGGCAGGGAAGAAGTAGGAAAAAAGGGTGTCGTTCGTGATGCTTCTGTCCACCAAAAGGTTATTGAGAGCATAACGGACTTTGCCCACACTGAGGGTTTCAGTGTAAAGGGGCTTGATTTTTCTCCAATAAAAGGTCCCGAGGGAAACATAGAGTTTCTTATGTATCTGTCTAAAGACGGCAAATGCGAAAATCTTGTTTCCGAAGAAACAGTAGAGGAGATAGTAACAAAATCGCATGAAATGTAGGAGAATACATATGACAAACAGCGATAAAGAAACACTGCAAAAAGAGAATATTCATAAAGGCCACAGAGAGCGTGTGCGTCAGCGCTTTCTGCAAAGCGGTATAGACAGTCTGGATGACTATCAGATATTGGAGTTTCTGCTTTTCTACGTCCACAAGAGAAAAGATACCAATCCTTTGGGTCACGAACTTATCAATAAATTCAAAACTCTTGACGGGGTGTTTTCGGCAACGTATGAAGAACTGTGCTCTGTGGACGGAATGGGCGATGCAGGTGCTTCGCTTATTACCCTTATCGGTCAACTGCGAAACCGCATAAAGCGCAGCAATATGACAAGAAAAGTGAGGCTTTACACCACAGAAGATGCAGCCGAGTATTGCACGCAGTTTTTTGAGGATTTGCCAAACGAAAGAATGATTGTTATAAGCCTCAACTCAAAAAAAGATGTCATAGCAACGGATATAATAAGTGAGGGAAGCCCAAACTCCGCTTTGGTTGATGTCAGAAAAGTTCTGGAAATTGCAATGCTCAGAAAAGCATCGGGCATAATTTTGAGCCATAACCATCCCGGAGACAGCACACATCCTTCTGCAAGCGATTTAGTGGTTACTTCAAACATAATCCGTGTTCTTGAAGGAATTAATATTTCCGTTATAGACCATATTATATGTAACGACAAGACTTACACCAGTCTGGCTGAACGGGGCTTTTTGGATTCGAAGCCCGAAACACGAGGTGATTGATGTTGGAACTTCAGGAATTGACCTTGGAAAGCAAACCTTTGTTTGACAAGTACCTTAAAAATAAATATGAAAATTCAGAAGCAAGTTTTGCCAATATGTATATCTGGAAAGATTTTTACAAAACAAAATTTGCTGTGGTGGAAGACTTTTTGGTGGTTTTCAATTATCCGCCAAACGATGAGGAATTCTGTTATATGCCCTATGGCAACGGAAATTTGGAAAAATGTCTTTCAAAACTGAAAGAAGACATGGACAAACCTCTCACAATCGTCTCTGCAAGCAAAACACAGGCGAGGTTTATAAAAGAGTATTTTCCCGAAACGGTAGTAAAAGAGAACATAGATTTTTACGATTACGTTTATCTCACTCAAAATCTGATAACTCTTTCGGGCAGAAAACTCCGCTCCAAAAGAAATCATCTCAATAACTTCAAAGACAGATATGCCTACACCTACAGACCAATAACAAAAGATGATTTTTCCGAATGTACGCAACTTGCCAAAAGACTTATACTAAACACCAGAAGCGAGGACAGTATAAGTTATATATATGAAATGAAAAGCATCCAAACTGCATTTTCCGCTTTTGATGAACTGGAACTTTGCGGTGGGGTTATTGAAATCAACGGAGAGATTGCCGCATTTACCGTGGGCGAAGTCCTGACGCAAGATTGTGCTCTCATCCACATTGAAAAGGCGGATATTGCCTACGACGGAATATATGCCGCCATAAACAATGAATTTGCAAAAAACAGATGGTCGGAATACACCTATATAAACCGCGAGGAAGATATGGGAATAGAGGGATTGCGCAAAGCAAAACTTTCGTACAGACCCGACCATATGGTGGAAAAATACATTTGTATTCTGTGACGGTTGACAAGTGCATAAGAAAAATGTATAATTATGCTGATTATATAATACGGAGAGATAAAATATGGAATTAACAGAAATCAAAGGCACAGTGTTTGGCTACAGTAAGAAGGGTGTTTGTCAGTATGTAAGCGAATTAAATGACATTCACGCAACCGAACTTGTTGCCCAGAAACAAAAGTTTGAAAAGAGCATACAAAACTACAATTCACAACTTAAGACCGTTTGCGAAGAAAACAGCAAGTTGTCCGAGATGGTGAAAAGTCTCAGTGAAGAACTTTCCGCTGTCAAAGAGAAACTTTCCGTGTCCGATGCTCAAAACGAGGCTCTCACACGTGATTATGACATTCTTTCAAAGGAAACAGAAGATCTGCGTGCAAAGAGCGATGTTATAAGCACCGCCATTATTAATGCAGAAAAATGCGCAACATCTATGATAAACGATGCAAACATCCGTGCAAAAGATATGATTGATGAAGCACAGGTCAAGGTTGAGGACGAGGTTAAACGTCTCAATACTGCAAAAACATACATTTCCGAAGTTAGAGATGCAGTGGAAGAAACTCTAAAGAAAATTGATGCGGAACTTGGAGACATCGAAAACGACATCGCAGTGAAAGTTGATGAAGTTTCTCCCTCAGAGAGCAAAAAAAGTTCTGTAAAGGAAAAGTTCGGACTTCTTGAAAAGACATTATTTAAAAGAGCATAATCGCTTGCCCCTTTGTCATATTGTGATGGAGGGGCAGTGTTAAAAAGGAGAGATAACAATGAAAATTGAAACACAATGCCTGCATGAGGGTTACGAGCCCGGCAACGGCGAAACCAATGTTCTTCCCATATATCAGAGCACTACATATGCCTATGATTCCTCGGAACACATCGGCAAACTTTTTGACCTTACGGAAGCAGGTCACATGTACTCCAGAATATCCAATCCCACAGTAGAAGCGGTGGAAAATAAAATTGCGGCAATGGAGGGCGGTGTAGGAGCGCTTTGCACAACTTCCGGTCAGGCGGCATCCCTCATTTCACTTTTGAACATATTGAAATCCGGCGACCACTTCATCAGCGCGGGCACGATATACGGCGGAACAATAAATCTTTTTGCCGTTACTTTAAAGAGATTTGGCATAGATATGACATTTGTCGATGCTGATCTTCCTCTGGAAGAACTCCAGAAGTATGTAAAACCAAACACCAAAGCGGTGTTTGGCGAAACCATTGCAAACCCTGCACTTTCCGTGCTGGATATAGAAAAGTTTGCAAAACTTGCGCACAACAACAAATGTCCTCTTATCGTGGATAATACTTTTGCCACACCATTTCTTTGCAGACCCTTTGAATTCGGTGCGGACATTGTTATTCACTCTACAACAAAATATCTGGACGGCCACGCACTCCAGGTTGGCGGTGTCATAGTAGACAGCGGTAAATTCGATTGGACAAACGGCAACTATCCCGAAATGACAGAACCCGACGAAAGTTATCACGGTGTTGTTTACACAAGAGATTTCGGAAATGCCGCCTACATAACAAAGGCGAGAGTACAACTTATGAGAGACCTCGGTGTGTATCCCTCTGCCCATGCGGCTTGGCTTCTTAATCTGGGAATAGAAACTCTCCATGTACGTATGGAAAGGCATTGTGAAAATGCTCTCAAGTGTGCAGAGTTTTTGAAAAATCATCCCAAGGTTGATTTTGTAAATTATCCCGGTCTTTCCGACGACAAATACAATGAACTTGCTAAGAAATATCTGCCCAAGGGCACCTGCGGTGTAATTGCCCTCTCTATAAAGGGTACAAGAGAAAATGCCGTTAAGTTTATAGACAGCCTCAAAATTGCCCGCAACCTCGTTCACGTTGCCGACATAAGAACTTGCGTTCTTCACCCTGCAAGTTCCACTCATCGCCAACTCACCGATGAGCAACTCGTAAACTGCGGAATCACTCCCGGTCTGGTGAGACTTTCCGTGGGGCTTGAGAACGTGGACGATATAATCGAAGATTTGAAACAAGCACTCGAATGTGTATAACAGCAATGAAAAGGAAATTTCGCAGAAATTTCCTTTTTTTGTGCTTTTTTTACAAAAAACTATTGAAAAGCACAAAATATTGTGGTAAAATTCGAATAACTAATAATATTCCGGAGGGATAAAAAATGAAAATGATTTATGGTGTGGAAGACAAACCGAAATTCGGGCAACTTATCATTTTTGCAATTCAGCAACTTCTTGCAATAATGACTGCTACCCTTGTAGTTCCGGTTATCGTAGGCAATGGCATGAGTTCAGCGGCTGCTCTTTTTGGTGCAGGATTAGGTACGTTGGTATATGTACTTTTCACCAAGAAGAAAAGCCCTGTTTTTCTAGGTTCATCCTTTGCATTCATAGGCTCAATGGCTGCTGCATTTGCAGGCGCTGTATCCGTTCAGGCAGGATTTGCAGGTATCATAATCGGTGCTATATTTGCAGGTTTGGTATATGTTGTTATAGCCGCTGTCGTTAAAGTAGCAGGTGTTAACTGGATAGATAGACTCATGCCTGCAACAGTTATAGGGCCTATCGTTGCTATAATCGGTCTTTCTCTTGCAGGAAATGCAATAGGCGATATGACAAAGGGAAGCGTTCCCAATGTTGTGGCATCACCTCTTGTAACCGTTCTTTGCGGTGTAATTACTCTTTTGGTAACAATCATTTCTTCGACATACGGAAAGAAGATGGGCAAACTCATTCCCTTTATCTTTGGTATTCTCGGAGGTTATGCAGCCTGTGCAATATTCACCGCTATAGGCTATGCAATGGATGTTGACGCTCTCAAAATACTCAACACAGCACCTTTTGCGGCACTTCTTACAGACGGCAAAGTAACATTTGAAACGTTCCTTTCTGTTCCTGATTTTACTTTCTTAACAGCGCTCAAGGGTGTTAAGGAAATCGACGCGGCATATATCGGCTCCGTTGCTGTAGCATATGTTCCCGTTGCGTTTGTTGTTTTTGCAGAGCATCTTGCAGACCACAAGAATATATCTTCAATCATTGAAAAAGACCTCTTAAAGGACCCCGGTCTTCACAGAACTCTCCTTGGCGACGGTGTGGGTTCCATAGTAGGTGCTTTGTTTGGCGGTTGCCCCAATACCACATACGGTGAATCCGTAGGTTGTGTTGCTATTACAAAAAATGCTTCCGTATATACAATCATAACTGCGGCAATACTTGCTATTGTAATATCTTTTGTATCACCCTTTATAGCATTCGTAAATTCCATACCCTCCTGCGTAATGGGCGGCGTGTGTATGGCTCTGTACGGTTTCATTGCCGTATCCGGTCTCAAGATGGTACAAAAGGTAGATTTGAACCTGAACAAGAATTTGTTCGTTGTATCTACAATTCTTATTGCCGGTATAGGCGGTCTCACCCTCACATTCGGAAAGATAACATTAACTTCTGTTGCCTGCGCACTCATACTTGGTATAATAGTAAACCTTGCAGTATCAAAAGCACAGGAACAGTAATCAGGAGCGCATCATATGAAAAATGTAACAATCTTTGACCATCCTCTTATTCAGCACAAAACTACCATATTGAGGCAGAAAGACACTCCCAATAAGGAG
>JAZNJU010000022.1:0-18685 GCA_045578205.1 Clostridia bacterium
AGCCATGAACGATATAGCATATGTACGGTTTGCTTCCGTATACAGAGAGTTCAAGGATGTAAACACCTTCCTTGAAGAACTCAACAGTATGCTTCACGGCAAGGAGTAATAGTATGAAAATAGGAAATCTTACACTTGAAAACAGTGTTTTTCTTGCACCTATGGCAGGGGTTACAGACCTGCCATTTCGTGTTATATGCAAGAAATTCGGCGCGGGACTTGTCTATTCGGAGATGGTAAGTTCCAAAGCAATGCACTATAATGATAAAAAAACAATGGAACTTCTTAAAACATCTTGTGAGGAAGTTCCTCTTGCTGTGCAGATTTTTGGACACGAACCCGACATAATGGCAGAAAGTGTGCCAAAGGCACTGTCAACAGGAGCAAAAATTCTGGATATCAATATGGGATGTCCTGCCCCAAAGGTGGCAAACAACGGAGACGGTAGCGCTCTTTTGAAGACACCCGAACTTATGGGCAGAATAGTAAGAGCGGTGAAAGATGTTTCTCCCGTTCCCGTTACCTGCAAAATACGCATAGGTTTTGACACGGTTTCGGATGTGGGCGAAATTGCAAGAATTCTCGAAGCAAACGGGGCAGACGCCATATGCGTCCACCCAAGGACACGTCAGATGTACTACAGCGGAAATGCCATGTGGGAGTACATAAGAAAAGTCAAAGATGCGGTAAAGATACCGGTTATCGGAAACGGCGATATCCATACACCCGAAGATGCAGCAAAAATGACAGAGCAGACAAACTGTGATGCTGTGATGATAGGCAGAGCCGCCAGAGGAAATCCTTTTATATTTGAAGAGATAAATTCGTTTCTGGAGGGAATAGAATACGCAAAGCCTACTCCCAAAGTAAGAATTGAAACACTGCTTTCACAAATAGATATGTCAGTCTCTCAGAAAGGCGAGTATATCGGGGTGCGGGAGTCCAGAAAACATGTGGCGTGGTACACCAAAAACTTAAAAGACAGTGCCGTTGTAAGAAGTAAAGTATGCACCATAGAAAATCTTGGAGAACTTAAAGAATATCTTCTTGACTATATGGACTTTTTGGAGAATTCAAATGAAAATTAAACTTACAAACAAAATACTCATACCCGTTTTTGCGGTAATTTTTATTTCTTTTTTGCTTCTTGCATATTTAATGCCGAGGTTTATCTCAGAGCAAAAACAAAAAACAGTAAAGATATACAAGGGAAATAAGGTAATTGAGGAAATAAGTCTAAATGACATTTCCGTACCCTACGAAATCGACCTTGAAACAAACACTGTCCTCTTAGAAAAAGACGGAGTTTTGATGTTGCAAGCACACTGCCCCGACAAACTGTGCGTTCACCAGGGAAAGATAACGAAAGCAGGGGAGAGCATAGTGTGTCTTCCAAACAAAATAATGATAGAAATTTCAGGTACAAATGATAAAGTAGATGCAGTAGCAGGAGCACGTTGATATGAAAACTTCAAGACTTACCCTTTGCGGTGTATTCACTGCCATGGCGCTTGTGATACACTTTCTGGAATCTCTCATACCGCCTATTGCACCAATACCCGGCATAAAGATAGGAATTGCAAATATTATAACACTTTCCGCCATATACATAATCGGGGTAAAAGAGACTTTCTGGATTCTTCTAATACGCATAATTCTGGGAAACATTTTCGCAGGACAAATAATGTCGCTCATATACAGCCTTTGCGGAGGTATGCTTTGTTTTTTGGTCATGGTTTCTCTTAGAAAGTTTTTTGACACCAAGACAGTATGGGCACTTGGAATAGTTGGCGCAATGGCTCACAACACAGGACAGGTTCTCTGTGCTTTTTTGCTTTTTGGGTCTTATTCCTTTTTGTACTACGGAGTGCTGCTGTGCGCCTTTTCATTCGTGTCGGGAACCTTTACGGGGCTTTGCGCAGGACTGATGATAAAATATTATGAAAGATACAAAAAGATATTATGAAAACAGTATTTATATTAAACCCCATGGCGGGCACAAGAAAAAAAGAAAAATTTTTGCATAGCGTAAAAAAAGCAAAAGATGAGTTCGGAGACGACGTTGAAATATATACTACCAAAATGGTAGGCGATGCCAGGGAATATGTGTCGGAATATTGTCAAAACACTCCCGATGCCCGATTTATTGCTTGCGGCGGAGACGGAACGGTAAATGAAGTGGTAAACGGAATTGTACTTTTCCCCGAAGCATCCTTGGGAGTGTTTCCTTTGGGAACGGGAAATGACTTTCTGCGCAATTTCGACGGCTGCACTTTTTTTGATGCTTGCCGCCAGATAAATGCCGACACCGTATTGTGCGACAGTATAAGATGCACTCTTCACAGTGCTGAGGGTAAAAGCGAGATACGTTGTGTGAATATGGTAAATATCGGTTTTGACTGCAATGTGGTTGTACTCTCACGCAAATTTTCTTTGAAGCGTTTTATTCCGGGGCCCGTTTCATACCTTATGTCGGTTTTTATAAACCTTGTGAAAAAGAAAGGTGCAAACTTAAAAATCGAACTTGACGGAAAGGTATGTCACGAGGGAAAACTTCTTTTGACTTCCATTGCAAACGGTTCTTTTTGCGGAGGAGGATTTATGAGCAATCCCAATGCGTCTGTTACCGACGGATTTATTGACATAAACATTATAAGAGATGTTTCGAGATGCCGTTTTGTATCGCTCCTTGCTTCCTACCGAAAAGGTACTTTTCTGCAGAAAAGAGGCATAGGAAAAATAGTCAGTTCCGAAAAATGCAAACGAATTTCTGTCACTGCCGAGGAGGGCAGGGTGAAAATATGTGTTGACGGTGAAATATACGAGGTAACAAGGGCGGATTTTGAGATACTTCCCGCCTCTTTCAAACTTGCTTTGCCTCGGTAAAAATTCATTTAACCACTTGAAAATATCCGTTTTATATAGTAATATAATAATATATTATAAATATAGTTATACGGAGCAGAAGATATGGAAGTTTACCTGGACAACAGCGCTACAACCAAACCTTATCCCGAGGTTGTGGAAGAAATTGCGGAAATTTTAAATACACATTATGCCAATCCCTCATCGCTTCATTCACTTGGCAAAAAGGCAGAAGACAAACTCACCGAAGCGAGAGGAATTATTGCGGACACGCTTTCTGTTACACCCGGGGAGATAATATTTACCGGCGGCGGAAGCGAAAGCGACAACCTTGCCATTTTGGGTATTGCCCAAACCTACAGAAGAAACGGCAACAAAATTATAACCCAGAAAACAGAGCATATGGCAGTTCTGGAAACTATGAAACATCTGGAAAACAACGGCTTTGAGGTTTACTATGCCGATGTCGACGAAAACGGAAAAGTCGATGCGGACGATGTTATAGACCATATAGACGATAAAACCATACTCGTGAGTATAATGCACGTGAATAACGAAACGGGAGCGGTAATGCCCATACAAAAGATCGGCAGGGCAATAGACCACCAAAAGTGTTTCTTCCATGTGGATGCAGTTCAGTCCTACGGAAAACTTCCTTTGAATCCAACTGCAATGGGCATTGACCTTATGAGCATGTCGTCGCACAAAATTCACGGTCCCAACGGAGTGGGGGCGCTGTATGTAAGGCGCGGTGTAAGACTTTCTCCCATAATCCACGGCGGAAAGCAGGAATCAGGTCTGCGTTCGGGAACGGAAAATTTAGCAGGTGTATGCGGTTTTGCCAAAGCGGCAAAAATCAAATTCAGCCGTATGGAAAAGACAGCAGATTATCTTTCGGAACTTAAAGAAAGTTTCCTTTCTTCCCTTTTGAATTCGGTGGAAGATGCGGTGGTAAATTCTCCCGAGGATGCCCTGTACTGCATACTTAACGTTTCGTTTCCGTATCTTAAGTCCGAAGTGCTTTTACACGTTCTGGAATCCAAAGGTATATATGTATCCACGGGTTCTGCCTGCAACTCCAAGAAAAAACTCAACTATGTTTTAAAATCCATGGGTATTAAAGATAATGTGGTAGACGGAGCAATCCGCATAAGCCTCAGCGAATTTAACACCCGTGAAGATATGGACTATGTTTTGCAGACAATAAAAAAAGAGACGGAAATTTTAAGGAAAATAATGAGATAGGAGTAATCAACTTGAAAAAGACTGTACTTGTAAGATACGGCGAAATAATTTTAAAAGGCTACAACCGTCCCGTGTTTGAGGATGCTCTTGTGAAAAATATAAGAGAAGCAATCAAAAACGAGGGTGAAGTGAAAATCACCAGAGCACAGGCGACGATATATATAGAACCTATGGAAAGCGACAGTCAGGCAGATGCCATAGTAGAAAAACTGAAAAAAGTTTTTGGCATTGTGTCCATTGTTGTTGCCTACAAGACCGAAAAATCCATAGATGCCGCCGTGACGGAGATTAAGGAAAGTTTCGGCGAACTGTTAAAATCCAAGGCAACTTTCAAGGTGGAAGCAAAACGCGCCGACAAGAAATTTCCCTTGAAATCTCCCGAAATCTGTGCCGAAGTCGGCGGAAGAATTCTTGCGGCATTTCACAACCTCAAGGTGGATGTAAAGGAACCCGACGTGGTAATTCACGTGGAAATGCGTGAGGGATTCTGCTATGTTCACACAGGCAGGGAAAAGGGTGTCGGAGGAATGCCAACAGGCACAAACGGAAAGGCAATGCTCCTGCTTTCGGGCGGTATCGACAGTCCCGTTGCAGGGTATATGATAGGAAAAAGGGGAGTAAAGTTAGAGGCAATACACTTTTTCAGTTACCCCTACACAAGCGAAAGAGCAAAGGACAAGGTTATGTCTCTTGCCAAAATAATCGGCGGATATATGGGCGGTCTCAAAGTGCACATAGTACCCTTTACCGACATACAACTTGCCATAAGGGACAAGTGCCCCGAGGAACACCTCACTCTGGTAATGCGCAGATTTATGATGCAGATATCCCAGAAGATTGCCGAAAAGAGAGGCTGTCAGGCGCTTGTGACAGGTGAGAGCATAGGTCAGGTGGCAAGTCAGACAATGAGCGCTCTGGCAGTAACGGACGATGCGGTAACTATGCCTGTTTTCCGTCCCCTCATCGGTATGGACAAAGAGGAGATAGTGGAAATATCACGCAGGATTGATACTTTCGAGACATCCATTCTTCCCTACGAAGACTGCTGTACCGTCTTTACACCCAGACATCCCTCCACAAAACCGAAAATAGAAAAGGTAGTTCTTTCCCAGAATTTACTTGAATGGGAAAAAATGGTGGATGAAGCAGTAGAGGGTACGGAAATTTTAGAGGTGTGATATGCAAAACACTGCAAAAAGATTGTTTGAAGTTCTGGAAAAAAATCATATGACCGTTGCAACTGCAGAAAGTTGCACGGGGGGAATGATGGGGGCAAGTCTCACATCTCTCTCGGGAGTGAGCAACTGCTACGGATTTGGCTTTGTGACATACGCCAACGAAGCAAAGGAAAAACTTCTTGGTGTTTCGCATAAGACTCTTGAAACCCACGGTGCGGTTAGCCCCGATACCGCCTGCGAAATGGCGCAGGGGGCACTGGGTGTATCGGGTGCAGACATTGCAATCTCCGTTACGGGAATTGCAGGACCCGGCGGAGGAACTTCACAAAAGCCTGTTGGACTTGTGTATATAGGCATTGCCCGAAAGGGCAAAGATGCCGTGGCATACAAAAACAATTTTTCGGGCGACAGACAAAGTGTCCGCAAGCAAACGGTAATAAAAGCATTTGAACTTGCAATAGAAACCATAGAAGGAGAATCAGAAAAATGAAAATTTACATTATGGCAGATATCGAAGGAATAAGCGGAGTTTTCTTGAAAGAACAGGTAATGTCTACTGGCGACCGTTACAACGAGGGCAGAGCACTTATGACAAGGGAGGCAAATATCTGTGCCGAGGCTCTTAAAGAAGCGGGAGTTGAAACAGTATATTTTCACGATTGCCACAGTATGGGCAAGAACATAATGTGGGATAAGATTTCTCCTGCCATAGACTATGTTATCTGCGGAAATGAAAATAAAGACCGCTATACCGAATTTGTAAAAGAGTGCGACGGTGTTATTCTTCTGGGTTATCACGCTATGGCAGGCGGTGAACGCGGAATTCTTGAGCACACCATAATGAGCGGTCAGTGGCAGAATTGTTACATAAACGGCGTGAGAGCAGGCGAAACGATGATTGATGCAGGCATACTGGGAGATATGGATATCCCCGTAATTATGGTGTCGGGTGACGATGTTGTCACGGAGGAAGCAAAACAGTTTCTTCCCAATGTAGTAACAGCCGTAGTAAAAAAAGGCATAGCGTGTACCACTGCTGCCCTCCTTTCACCTGCAGCGGCAGAAGAAGAAATAAGGGAAAAGACAAAGCAGGCTGTGGCAAATATAAAAAATGTTAAACCCTACAAGATACCTGCTCCCGTTAAGTTTACCATTGAACTTGTGGAGAGAGGTCAGATGCCCAATATACATTCAAAACCCTACATGGAAATTGAGGATTCAAGAACATACTCCGTAACGGGAGAAAATGTTGTGGATGCCTTTTATAAAACTCTTATAGTATGAGGTGATAAAAATGGCTAAAGAAAAAATGACTATCAAAGGTGCCCAGGAAAGCGGCGGCAAATCCGAAGCAATCGAAGCGGCACTTGCCCAGATTGAAAAAACTTTTGGCGAAGGTTCTGTAATGAGACTTGGAAATGCTCCCGTAAAGGAGATAGAAACCATATCCACAGGAGCAATGAGCCTTGATATTGCCCTTGGCGTAGGCGGACTTCCCAGAGGCAGAATAACAGAAATATACGGCCCTGAATCCTCCGGTAAAACCACAGTTGCGCTTCATGTAATTGCCGAGGCTCAGAAACAGGGCGGAGAAGCCGCATTTATAGATGCAGAGCACGCTCTTGACCCAATCTATGCCCGCAAACTCGGAGTTGACATCGACAGACTCATAGTATCTCAGCCCGACACAGGCGAGCAGGCACTGGAAATTGCCGAAGCCCTCGCAAGAAGCGGTGCAATAGACGTAATAGTTGTAGACTCTGTTGCAGCACTTGTGCCCAAGGCGGAAATCGCAGGAATAATGGGTGACTCTCACGTGGGTCTTCACGCAAGACTTATGTCTCAGGCACTGAGAAAACTTACAAGTATTATAAACAAATCCAACACAGTTGCAATATTCATAAACCAACTTCGTGAAAAAGTCGGCGTTATGTACGGAAATCCCGAGGTAACAACGGGAGGTCGTGCTCTCAAGTTCTATTCTTCCGTAAGAATAGACATAAGAAAGATAGAAGCAATCAAGGACGGCAGTTCTGTAATAGGAAACAGAACCCGCGCAAAAGTTGTTAAAAACAAAGTTGCTCCTCCTTTCAAGGAAGCGGAATTTGACATTATGTTCGGCGAGGGAATTTCCCGCGAAGGAAGCATAATAGACATTGCTGCAGATATGGACGTAGTTCAGAAAGGCGGTTCCTGGTATTCCTACGAGGGTGAAAGAATAGGTCAGGGCAGAGACAAGGTAAAGGAATTTTTAAAAGAGCACCCTGAAATTACCGATGAAATCTACGCTAAAATAATGCAGAAAGTAAATGAAGAAAAGGCAGAAAAGGAACGTCTTGCCGCAGAACGTGCTGCAAGAATAAGTGCCAGAAATGCCGAAAATGCAGATAGCGATCAGTAATTATGAAAATAACGGAAGTTTCTGTACAGAAGAATAATCCTTCCAGGGTAAGTGTCTATGTGGACGGGAAATATGCCTTTTCCATAGGCGATGCCGAGGCGGTATCTTTCGGCATAAAGCCAGGCAGGGAAATAGAAGAGAGGGAACTTACAAATTTTCTTTTTGAATCTCAGTTTGGCAAGGCAAGAGACAAGGCAATGGAAATACTCTCACGCAAAAGTATAAGTTCATTCTGTCTTGGAGAAGAACTTATAAAAAAAGGCTGCGACAAGATTGTTGCGGACACCCTCATTGAAGAACTAAAGGAACTTGGGTATCTGGATGACCGCGCCTATGCACTGCTCTTTCTTGAACATTGCAGGGAGAAACTCTGGGGCAGAAAAAAAGCGGAATACGAGTTGAAACAAAAAGGTATAGACCAAAACACCATAGATGATGCTCTTTTTGAAGTTGCGCTCCCCGATGCGGAGGAAATTTCCAAACACATTGGAATTAAATACGCAGGGGAGGACACGGAGGATTTCAAAGTCCGTCAGAGGATAATGCGTTTTTTTGTGTCAAGAGGTTTTGAGTTTTCTGAGATAAATGATGCAATAAAGATTTTTGAGGACAGTAAAAAGGATTGATGTGTAGTGAATAAAAAGGTGGGTTTTGTTTCTCTGGGTTGTGCAAAAAACCTTACAGACACGGAAACCATGCTTGGAATTCTTTCGGATAGAGGTTATGATATAACCGCCGATGTAAAGGAGGCAGAGGTAATTGTTGTAAACACCTGCGCTTTTATAGACAGTGCAAAGGAAGAATCCATAAATGCAATACTGGAAATGGCATCGTACAAAGACGGCGTTTGCGAACTTATCGCAGTTACAGGATGTCTTGCCCAGCGTTACAGGGAAGATATCGAAAAGGAACTTCCGGAGGTGGACATAATCCTCGGAACAACGGATTATCTTCACATTGCAGATGCTTTGGACAGATACTATCTTGAGGGAGAAAAAACATCACAAGTGGGTGATGCAAACAGCGTGGTGGACTATGACTTGCCAAGGATAAAGACCACCCCAACCTACAGTGCATATTTAAAGATTGCAGACGGATGTGACAACTTCTGTACCTACTGCATAATTCCGAAACTTCGCGGAAAGTACAAATCCAGACCTGAGGAAAGCATAATTTCCGAGGCTCAAAAACTTGCGCTCGGCGGTGTAAAGGAACTTATATTAATAGCGCAGGACACCGCATATTACGGCAAAGACCGAGGAGAATATGCTCTGCATACTCTTCTCCAAAAACTGTCTGCAATAGAGGGTATAGAGTGGATAAGACTGCAGTATTGCTACCCCGAGAACATAACGGAAGATTTAATCCGTGAGATATCCCAAAACCCCAAGGTTGTGAAATACATTGATATGCCGCTTCAGCACATAAGCGACAATGTCTTGAAACGAATGGGCAGAAAGAGCCGTCAGAGTGAGGTGGAAAGCCTCATAGATACTTTGCGCAAATCCAGTCCCGACATAGTAATAAGGACATCGCTTATTGTCGGATTTCCCGGGGAAACGGAGGAGGATTTCAAAAAACTTCTGGATTTTCTCCAAAAATACAGACTGGACCGCGTTGGAGTATTTACCTACTCACGCGAAGAGGGTACACCCGCTTGGGGATTCGATGGCCAGATAGCAGAAGATGTCAAGGAAGAAAGACGCGATAAAGCCATGAAACTTTTGGGAGAGATTTCCCTCTCAAAAAACAGGGAAAAAATCGGAACATGCACCGAGGCAATCGTGGAGGGCTACGACGAAGCAGAATTTTGCTATGTGGGAAGAACCGACAAGGATACCCCCGAAGTTGACGGAAATGCTTACATATACAGCACGCGTGAACTTAATGCGGGCGATATAGTAAAGATAAAAATTATAGATTCAAGCGAATATGATGTTATAGGAGAGGTTACAGATGAATTTACCAAATAAAATTACAATAGCAAGAATATGCTTAATACCTGTTTTTATGATAGTTCTTATGTGCGGAGCAAATTTTGAATGGACAGGATTTTCCATCTATGCCGCAATAATTTTTGCCGTTGCATCATTTACTGACGGCGTGGACGGTCACATTGCCCGTTCAAGAGGTCTCATTACCGATTTCGGCAAATTCATGGACCCTCTTGCAGACAAACTTCTTGTTTCTGCGGCACTCATCTGCTTCATTCAACTTGATTGGATTCCTGCATATATGGCGGTCATTATAATCGCAAGAGAATTCATTGTTACGGGTTTAAGAACCCTTGCCGCTTCCAAAGGTATTGTTATGGCGGCAATCATGACAGGCAAAATAAAAACGGTAATACAGATGATTGCAATACTCTGCACCATGGTATTCTCCTTTGCAGAGTTTGAAATCTGCGGATATCCCTGGGTGGGTTTTGTCACAATGGCAATATCCACACTGTTCACAATTTATTCGGGATATGAATATATTGCAAGGAATATAGATTTAATAAAAGATATGTAAAGAGAGATTTGCTATGAATTTTAAAAACCGGGACCACAGAGAAAGCGTAGGCAAATTTGCAGGTGTCTTGGGAATTGCAGGAAATGTGTTTTTGTGCATAATAAAAATTTTTGCGGGACTTATGGCAGGAAGTGTTTCCATTATCGCAGATGCGGTCAACAACCTTTCCGACGCATTCTCTTCCGTAATAACCGTGGTGAGTTTCAAACTTTCCGGTAAGCCTGCCGACGAGGACCATCCTTACGGTCACGAAAGAATAGAATATATTGCAACACTCATTTTGGCATTTTTGATATTGTTTATAGGCTATGAACTTATAAAAACATCTTTTTTAAGAATATTAAATCCCGTGGATATGCCTGTAAATACGGTGGTTGTTGTGATACTTATTGTGTCTGTGCTATGTAAATTTGCCATGAGCAGGATGTATATGCACTATGCAAAAAAGATAGATTCTTCCGTGCTGAGAGCAAGTGCAAAAGACTCTATGAACGATGTTTTTTCAACAGGAGCAGTCCTAATTGCATCTGTTACAGGTGCCGTATTTAATATAAAACTTGACGGTTATGCAGGCTTTGCCGTGTCACTTTTTATCATATGGTCGGCAGTAGAACTCATAAAAGACGCGGTAAACCCCATACTTGGTGCTTCGCCCCAAAAGGAACTTGTGGATGAAGTGGCAAAGAAAGTTTTAAGTTACCAAGGTGTAATCGGAATCCACGATCTCATTGTCCACAGTTACGGTCCCAGCAAGTTTTTTGCTTCCGTTCATGCAGAGGTGGATGCAAAAGGGGATATTATGGAAAGTCACGATATTATAGACAACATCGAGCGCGACGTGGCAAAAAACATGGGAATTGACCTGGTAATCCATATGGACCCTATTGTTACGGATGACGAAGATGTCATACATTCCAAAAAATGTGTGGAGGACATAGTCCGCGGTATAGGCAGTGTCCTTACCATCCACGATTTCAGGATTGTGCCCGGCAAAACTCACACAAACTTAATTTTCGACATCGTTCTTCCTTTTGATTTCAAGTACAAAGAAAGCAAGGTTCTGGAAATTGTGCAAAACGAAGTGTGGAGCAAAATGGGTAAAGAGTATTTTTGCGTAATTAATATTGATAAAAATTATAACGGAGTATAATAAATGTCCACCCGCAACAACAATGGCGGGTGGACATTTGTTCTATACAATCTCAAACTCAATATTATCTTTCGTTGAGGTTTCCATTTTCGATATGGATATTTCATAGGCGGTTTTTGTTACAGTTTCCGTCTCGCTTATTTTCTTTTGGTAGTCACGGCTTTGAATACGTCCGTGGATTTTTATGTTCTCGCCAACTTCGAGACTTCCTGCAAATCTGGCGTTTCTGCCCCAGGCTATGCAGGGAATATAGTCGGATTTGTTGTAGGCGCGGTTCACCGCAACGAGCAAATCGGTAATTTCTCTGCCAAAGGGAGTTGTTCTGTACACGGGTTTTTTGCACAGAAAACCGTTTAAAAAAATCGTGTTCGGGTTTTTGAAATTGCTTTCATCGGGACAGGGATTAATGTCTCTTGCAAACACGGTAAGCATGAGTTTGTTTCCGCTGTCGGTATAGTTGTTGTATGAGCGGAACTGCCCTGTTACATTAACGCAGTCGCCCTTTGATATGTTAATATCCTTAAGAAGTCTCTCGGATATTGTTACATTTATAAGGTCCGAAATATCACTAAGTCTCATTACTCTTATTACAAAGGAGTAAAATCCTTCGCCGTAAACCTCATGGTTGAACTTAAGGTCGGTTTCCACTGTACCTGTGAGTTCAACCTCGTTGTTTAGAATGTTATCTGTTGTCATTTAAAGCACGCCCTTCCGAATATTGTTGCAGATATTCTGCTATATAATAGTTATATTCACGAGGCGGAACTTTTATAACCAAAATATGAATGTTTTGTAAAAAATTTTATGTTTCCATTGATAATAATTCTTTGCAGGCGTATAATTATATGTGTTACGGAGGTGTTTTCGTGAAAAGATATTTCAAATACATAAAACCTCACCTTATCTTCTTTATAATAGGCCCTATTATGATGATAACAGAAGTTGCAGGCGATGTTTTCATGCCCAAACTTATGAGCCTTATTGTAAATGAAGGTGTTAAGGAGTTAAAAGATATGTCCTACATTGCGGATGTGGGCATAAAGATGATTCTTCTCGCTGTCATTATGATGGCAGGAGGGGTGCTCGGAAACTTTTTTGCGGCAAAGGGAGCAATAAGTTTCGGTTCCGACCTCCGTCTTGACGTTTTCAGAAAAGTTCAGAGTTTCTCATTTAAAAACATAGATGAATTCAGCACAGGGTCGCTTGTTACCCGTCTTACAAACGACATAACTCAGATGCAGAATGTACTCAGAATGGCGCTTGTCATGATGCTTCGCTCACCCGGTATGCTAATCGGTGCGTTTATCATGGCAATAACCATAAATGCCCGTCTGGCGCTCATAATCGCCATTGTTACACCAATACTCGGATTTGGCATATTCTTTATTATGAAAAAAGCACTTCCGAGATTTAACACTATGCAAAAGAAACTGGACGCATTAAACACCCGCACTCAGGAAAATCTCACCAATATACGTGTTGTAAAATCCTTTGTGCGTACCGAGTTTGAAGATGAAAAGTTTGAAAAAGCAAATATGGATCTAAAGGATAACAGTATAAGAGCAATAAAGATTATGATTTGTACAATGCCTCTTATGTCCCTTATGATGAACATTACAACCCTTGCCGTTGTGTGGTTTGGGGGAGGATTTGTCATTTCGGGCGGTATGCAGGTGGGTGACCTTATTGCCTTTACTACCTACATCACCCAGATACTTATGTCTCTTATGATGTTTTCTATGATAATACTTCAGGGTTCCAGAGCGCTTGCATCTGCAAGACGTGTTGCCGAGGTTCTCGATACCGTTCCCGATATATCCGATGAGGATGCAAAGAAAAAAGACGCCCGTGTGGAAAAGGGCAGAGTGGAATTTAAAAATGTTTGCTTCAGTTACGACAATAGTACGGAAAACAATGTTCTTACCGACATAAGTTTCACCGTAAACCCCGGCGAAACGGTGGGAATTCTTGGAGCAACAGGCTCGGGAAAGACCAGCCTTGTGCAACTTATCCCCAGACTTTACGATGTGAAATCGGGAAGTGTTCTTGTGGACGGCATAGACGTGAGAGACTATTCACTATCCAATCTTCGTGACGGTGTGGGAATGGTTCTTCAGAAAAATGTACTTTTCTCGGGTACGGTTATGGAAAACTTAAAGTGGGGCAACGAAAACGCCACCGACGAGGAAATATACGAAAGTGCAAAGTATGCGGAAGCCTATGGATTTGTAAATGCAAACCCCGAGGGATTTGAAAGAGAATTGGGGCAGGGCGGTGTCAATGTATCCGGCGGTCAGAGGCAGAGACTCTGTATCGCAAGGGCACTGCTCAAAAAACCCAGAATACTCATTCTGGACGACAGCACAAGCGCTCTGGATATGGCAACGGAATCAAAAATACGTGAGCGTTTTGCAGAGGAACTTAAAGATACCACCAAGATAATAATTGCACAGAGGATATCTTCTGTAATCAATTCTGACAAAATCATAGTAATTCACGACGGTTCTGTGGTTGCCGAGGGTACTCACGACCAACTTCTGAATAACAGTCCCGAATACACGGACATATACTATTCTCAGATGGAAAGGGAGGGAGCATAATGAATAGCGAAGAAAAACTCCAAAGACTTTCCAAGAGATATTCGGCATCGGCAAAGGCTATGCCAACCCCCAAGGGACCCGGACACGGCCCCAGAGCACAGAGGGGGCAGTTCAAACCGGGTAAGCCTAAAAATGTGATGCCGGCAATAAAAAGGATATTGGGCTATATCGCTTCGGACAAGTACAAACTCATTGTTGCATTCTCGTGTGTTATACTCGCAAGTTTGTCTTCTCTTGCGGGAGCGTATATGTTAAGACCCATAATAAACACATTCATTGACCCCTCCGACGGTGTGTACAACATGCGGGGATTCGCTCTTGCACTGGGCACAATGGGTCTTGTGTACCTTGTGGGCGTTGTGTGTTCATATGCACAGGCACGCCTTATGATAGGCATATCCCAGAATGCCATATGCAAGATAAGGGCAGACCTTTTTAAAAAAATGCAGAAACTGCCCATACGTTTTTTTGACAAAAATTCAAACGGCGAACTCATGAGCAGATATACAAACGATGTCGACACCATAGGAGAAATGCTCAATAACACCATAGTGCACTTGTTCCAGGGTATAATAACCATTGTGGGAACTTTGTCTCTTATGATTTACACAAACATCTGGCTTTCTCTTGTAACACTTGTCATGATGCCTGTGTTTGCAAGAGTTGCAACGGCAATATCCAAGAGAAGCCGAAAGTTCTTCTCCCAGCAACAGGCGGCACTCGGTGCCCTTAACGGATATATCGAAGAAATCATAACAGGGCAGAAAGTTGTAAAGGTGTTCAACCACGAATCAGAGGCAACAGAGGATTTTGCACTTCTTAATACCGACCTTAAGAAAAAGCAAATAAAGGCACAGTTTGCAGGCGGTGTCATGGGACCTCTAATGGGCAATTTGAGTCAGATTAACTATGCTCTTACTGCATCTGTTGGCGGTGCACTTTGTCTTCTCGGCAAATTTGACATCGGCGGTCTTGCGGTGTTTGTGAACTATTCCAGACAGTTTAGCCGTCCCATTAACGAAATATCAATGCAGGTTACGAACATCTTTTCAGCCCTTGCAGGAGCAGAGAGAGTTTTTGCAGTTCTTGACGAAGAAGCAGAATCCGACCTTTTGGGCAAGTTGGAGGGCGTTGAGATAAACGGAGAGGTTACTATGGAAGATGTGACCTTTGGCTATGTGAAAGACCATACGATTTTAAAGCACATTGACCTTTATGCAAAGAAAGGACAAAAAATTGCTTTTGTAGGCTCCACGGGAGCAGGAAAAACAACAGTTACAAATCTTATCAACCGTTTCTACGATGTGGATGAGGGCAGTATAAAAATTGACGGAAAAGATATCCGAGAGTACAACAAGGAGTTTTTGAGACAAAACATAGCAATGGTACTTCAGGATACACATCTTTTCACGGGAACGGTAATGGAGAATATACGCTACGGCAGACTTGATGCCACCGACGATGATGTAATTGCTGCGGCGAAAACCGCCAGTGCCCATTCCTTTATAATGAGACTACCCAAGGGTTATGACACAGTCCTCACAGGAGACGGTGCAAACTTAAGTCAGGGACAGAGGCAACTTATAAACATTGCCCGCGCTTCCATATCCAAGGCGCCCATACTTGTCCTTGACGAAGCCACAAGTTCCGTAGACACAAGAACGGAAAAGCACATCGAAAAGGGTATGGACAGATTAATGCGTGACAGAACAACATTTATCATAGCCCACAGGCTTTCCACAATACGCAATGCCGACTGCATTATGGTGCTTGAAGATGGGGTTATAATAGAACGCGGTACCCACGATGAACTTCTTCAAAATAAGGGAAGATACTATGAACTGCACAGCGGTATGGCGGAACTGGATTAAATGCAAAACCCGACAGAAACTTTTTGTCTCTGTCGGGTTTTATTATACAGTAATTTCCGCAATCGTTGCTCCGAGGTAATCTGTGAGTTCCTTTGCATCTGTAAGCAGTTGGCAACCCTTGATACCTGCACTCACGGTTATCTTTTCATGGTTTAGTACAGAAGTATCCACAAAAGTGGGATATGCTTTTTTCATGCCGACGGGAGAGCATCCTCCGCGGATATAACCCGTATGTTGGAGCAGGTCTTTGACATGGAGCATTTCCACCTTTTTGTTGCCCGAAACGGACGCCGCTTTTTTCAGGTCGACTTCCTTTTCCACGGGAATACACATTACAATTATTCCAGTCCTGTCGCCTTTTGCCACAAGTGTTTTGAACACTATCTCGGGGTCAAGTCCTGCATTTTTTGCAATGGTTGTACCCGAAAGGTCGCTTTCGTCGTATTCGTATTCAATGGCTGTGTAGGCTATTTTGGCACGGTCAAGCATACGCATTGCGTTTGTTTTTACATTTTTTGCCATATTACATCTTCTCTATCTTTGCACACATTTCGTCAAGCCAGGGTCCTTCAAAAAGTTCTATCATTCCTGCGTTTTGTGCACCTGAAAGTTTCTTGTCTATAGGCAGTTGCGCTATGGTGTCTATGCCGTGGTTTGCTGCAATTTCGTCTATGTGGCTTTCACCGTATATATAGTGGCGTTTGGAGCACTCGTCACATTCAAAGTATGCCATGTTTTCAACAATACCGATTATTGGTATATTCATCATTTTTGCCATATTTACAGCCTTGGCAACTATCATGGACACAAGTTCGTTGGGAGATGTAACGATAACTATTCCGTCAACGGGAAGTGACTGGAACACAGTAAGGGGCACATCGCCTGTTCCCGGAGGCATGTCCACAAACATAAAGTCAACATCTTCCCAGATTACATCTGTCCAGAACTGCTTTACAGTTCCGCCGATAACGGGACCTCTCCACACAACGGGGTCGGTTTCGTTTTCAAGGAGAAGGTTGATGCTCATTACGTCAATGCCTGTCTTTGTAGGGACGGGAAGAAGACCTCTGTCATCGGCAAAAGCCTGGGTTGTTATGCCAAAAGCCTTGGGGATGGACGGGCCTGTTATATCAGCATCGAGTATAGCGGTATTGTAGCCTTTTCTCTGCATGAGAACGGAAAGCATGGATGTAACCATGGATTTTCCAACACCGCCTTTTCCGCTTACTACGCCTATTACTTTTTTAACACTGCTGGCAGGGTTTAAGTCTGCAAGAAGGCTCTCGGGCTTTCTTGAACCGCAATCTGCCGAGCAACTGCTGCAATCGTGTGTACATTCGCTCATAACTATTACCTCCAATTTTAGTACAAAGTATATTTTAGCACTCATTATCTGTTATGTCAACTCAAAACACTTGACAAAATCGGGTTTTGCCTATAATATATACTATATATGTTAAAATATGAAAGTGGGTATGACAATGCTTAATTCTGAAAAGACAATGGACAAAATAGTTGCTCTCTGCAAGGGCAGAGGTTATGTATATGCAGGAAGCGAAATCTACGGCGGTCTTGCAAACACATGGGACTACGGCCCCCTTGGTGTTGAATTCAAAAACAACGTTAAAAAAGCATGGTGGAAGAAATTTATTCAGGATACAAACTTAAACGTTGGTCTTGACTGTGCCATCCTTATGAATCCCGAAACATGGGTTGCATCAGGTCATGTTGGCTCTTTCTCAGACCCCCTTATGGACTGTAAGGACTGTAAAGCACGTCACAGAGCGGACAAACTCATCGAAGATTTTGCTCACGAAAAAGGCGAGGATGTTGTTGTAGACGGCTGGAGCAAGGATGTTATGGAAGCCTACATAAAGGATAACGGCATCACCTGTCCCAACTGCGGAAAAGCAAACTTCACCGATATCCGCGAATTCAACCTTATGTTCAAAACTTTCCAGGGTGTAACCGAGGATTCTTCCTCCACGGTATATCTCCGCCCCGAAACTGCACAGGGTATATTCGTTAACTTCAAGAATGTTCAGAGAACATCCAGAAAGAAAGTTCCTTTCGGTATCGGTCAGATTGGTAAATCTTTCCGTAACGAAATAACTCCCGGTAACTTTACTTTCAGAACAAGAGAATTCGAACAGATGGAACTTGAATTCTTCTGCAAACCCGGCACAGACCTTGAATGGTATGAATACTGGAAGAAATTCTGCATGGACTTCCTCCTCTCACTGGGTATGAAAGAAGAAAACTTAAGATACCGTGACCATTCCCCCGAGGAACTGTCATTCTATTCCAAGGCAACATGCGATATTGAGTTTGTATTCCCATTCGGTTGGGGCGAACTCTGGGGCATTGCCGACAGAACAGACTATGACCTGAAACAGCACCACGAACACAGCGGTCAGAATCTTGAATATGTTGACCCTGTTACAAATGAAAAATACATTCCTTACTGCGTTGAACCCTCACTTGGTGCAGACCGTGTGGCTCTTGCATTCCTTGTTGAAGCATACGACGAAGAGGAAGTAGGCGAGGGCGACACAAGAGTTGTTATGAGACTGCATCCTGCTCTCGCACCTGTAAAGGCTGCTGTTCTCCCTCTTTCCAAGAAACTTTCCGACAAGGCTTTTGAACTTTTTGAAAAAATGTCCAAGAAATTCCCCTGCGAATTTGATGAAGCAGGAAGCATAGGAAAGCGTTACCGCCGTCAGGACGAAATCGGTACACCCTGGTGCATCACCTACGATTTCGATACCGAGGAAACAGGCAAGGTAACAGTTCGAGACAGAGATACAATGGAGCAGATTACTCTGGATATCGACGAGGTAATACCATATATTGAAAAACAC
>JAZNJU010000023.1:0-18120 GCA_045578205.1 Clostridia bacterium
ACTGAAAAACGGGATAAACCTGTATTATATTCCGGATACTAAATACAAGACTGTTTCAGTCAGTACATTTCTTAATCGAAAACTAAAAAAAGACGAAGCAACAATGAATGCGCTCTTGTCCAAAGTGCTTACAAGAGGAACCGAGTCGTGCCCGGATATAACGGCACTTAGTACCTATGCCGATGAATTATACGGAACTTTGTATGATGTAAATATAACAAAAAAATCCTATGTGCAGAGCATAGTTTCCACAGTAAACTTTCTTTCGGACAATTATACCGACGATAACATAACACAAAAGTGTACTGCACTTATGCTGGACTTGCTTTTTAAACCCAATGCACCATCTTCATCTTTTCCCAAGGATGTTGTAAAGGTCGAAAAGCAAAACCTCAAGGATGATATTGAGGGGCTTATCAACGACAAACGCTCCTATGCCAATTTCAGATGTATTGAAGAAATGTGCAAAGGGGAAGAAAATGCAATTATGGAGTTCGGTTATCTTGATGATCTTCCCAAAATTGACGAAAAGATGCTCTACAATCACTACAAAGACATAATTACAAAAAGTCCCATAGATATTTATGTTGTAGGGGATATAGACCTTGAGGAATTTATCGGATACATCTGCGATTACCTGAATGAATTTGATTTTAGCATAGAACCCGTTTCGGGACAGGCAGGCGCCATTAAAGCCATTGAAGAAGTAAGATATGCCGAAGACTGTTTTGAAGTTGCGCAGGGCAAACTTGCAATGGGATTTACAACCGAAATCACAATAAATGATAATGACTACTATGCTCTTCTTCTGGGTAACAGTATATACGGTTCGGGGGCACATTCGAGGCTGTTCAATACAGTAAGGGAACAGATGAGCCTTTGTTATTATGCAGGTTCCAGACTTGATAAATTCCGCGGACTTATGCTTGTGAGTTCCGGAATAGAATTTGAAAATTTTGAGAAAGCAAAAACTGAAATAGTAAAGCAACTTGACTGTATTGCCAAGGGTGATTTTACCGATGAGGAGATGGAAGTTGCAAGAAGATTTCTCGTAAATTCATATTTGTCATACAAGGACAGTCCCTACGCCATGAAAGAGTATTACCGTTCACAGGTTTTTTCAAAAACGCAAATCAGCATAGATGAAGCGGTAAAGAAGATTGGCACGATAAACAGGGAAGATGTAAAGAAAGCACTTTCCAAGGTTAAGTTGAACACCGTGTATTTTTTAAAGGGAAAGGAAGCCTGAAATATGAAGTATTCAAAGATTGAAAACAAAGACCTAAATGAAATAATGTATGTCGGCGAACACGAAAGCGGTCTTGGTGTATTTGTAATCCCCAAGAAAGGCTGTGTCAAGAAGTACGCAACTTTTGCCACAAAATTCGGTTCTGTCAACAACAAATTTATACCCATAGACGGTGACGATGTTTACACCATTCCCGACGGTGTGGCTCATTTTTTGGAACACAAAATGTTTGAACAAAGTGACGGTACAAACGCATTTGACAAATTTTCAATCTATGGCGCCAATGCAAATGCTTTTACCTCCTTTACCTACACCAACTATCTTTTTTCCTGCACCGACAACTTTGAGGAAAGTTTCAGACACCTTTTGTCCTATGTTCAGGACCCGTATTTCACGGATGAAAATGTTAAGAAAGAACAGGGCATAATAGGTCAGGAAATCCGTATGTATGATGATGACGGACAGTGGATGGTAATGTTCAATCTTCTAAAGGCTCTTTATCATGTAAATCCTGTGCGCATTGACATCGCAGGAACGGTTGAGAGTATAGCGGAAATAGACAAAGACATTCTGTACAGATGCTACAATTCATTCTACAATCCGTCCAATATGGTAGTTTGCGTTGTCGGTGATGTAAACCCCGAAGATGTATTTGCAATAGTTGACGAGGTCATCAAAAAGGATAAAGCCAATAAGGTTGTTGAAAGAATTTTTGAAGAAGAGCCCAAGGAAATATGCAAGGAATATATTGAGGCAAAGGCAAGCGTTTCAATACCGCTTTTCAATATAGGATTTAAGGACAACAACTTAAAAGTCGGTGATGAACTTTTAAAAAGAGAAATAGCAACGGATATTTTGTCCAGAGTACTTTTCGGAAGAAGCAGCAGGCTGTACACGAGTATGTACGAAGAAGGCCTTGTAAATGAAAACTTCGGTACAGACAACTCCACCGAAAGTGAATTCGCCTGCGTTGTAGTTGTCGGGGAAAGCGAAAAACCGGATGTCGTTAAAGAAAGATTGATGGAAGAAATTTCTCTTATTACTTCCGCCGGAATAGAAAAAGCCGAGTTTGACAGAGTTAAAAAAGCATACTACGGCTCGTATTTAAGAGGTTTCAACAATGTTGAAACAATCGGAAATATGGTTACAAGATATATTTTGAGCGGAATTAACATTTTTAAATTCAAAGATGTTTTCGAAAGCGTTGACCTGGATTTTGCAATGGAAGTTTTTAAAGAAATTTTCACCAAAGAAAACATGGCAATGAGTGTGGTTTATCCCGTAGAATAAACAGCACAAATTGCAGAAAGGATACTTCAATGAACTCATATGTTTCATTTCCTCATCTCGGTTTGAAATTCAACATAAGCGAGGTAGCATTTGTAATCGGGGGAAAGGAGATATACTGGTACGGACTTATTATTTCACTTGGATTTTTGCTGGCAATAATCTGCGCACTTAAACTTGCAGAAAAATATGGCATGAAAAGTGACACCATAATAGACCTTGTGTTATTTGCCGCTCCGATAGGTATAATATGCGCAAGAGCATATTACGTAATATTCCAATGGGATTATTACAGTGCGCATCCGGGAGAAATTGTTAAAATATGGAATGGCGGTCTTGCAATATACGGAGGCATTTTGGCTGCAATAGTTGTAGCCATTGTGTATTGCAGGATAAAGAAAGAAAACCTCATGCTTCTGTGTGACATTGGTTCAATAGGTCTGCTCATAGGTCAGAGTGTCGGCAGATGGGGTAACTTTTTCAATCAGGAAGCATTTGGTACTAACACCAAACTTCCGTGGGGTATGACAGGAGACCTTATTAAAAGAGATCTGTATTCACTTACTCTCGACGGAATAAACATTGACCCAAATATTCCCGTTCATCCTACATTCCTATATGAATCCTTGTGGAACGCAACATTTGTACTGATTTATCTTCTTTGTTTCAGAAAAAGAAAGTTTGACGGACAAATCTTTTTCTCATACTTAATCAGTTACGGACTTGGACGTTTTTTCATAGAGGGTCTAAGGACAGACAGTCTTACAGCAGGCAGTTTCAGAGTGTCCCAGTTGGTGTCTGTGGGTTGCGTTGCTGCCGGCATTGTATTTATGATATATAACTTAAGAAAATCCGAGAAAAAACTCACATTACCGTTAGATAAAAAAACACAAGAAAATTAATTAAACATATTGAGATTTAAAAGTATTTGTGGTAAAATATACATTATTGAAGATTTTTTAAGAGAGGTGAGACTAAATGGACGCCGGAGGCAGTAATAGTACCAATTATGTCGGGTGTAATTTCACAACTTTATTTTTCCTTTGTGCGCCCTGTAGTCGCACATTCTAAAATATCTGAGTAGTAAGATTACACGGCGGCTGTACGGGTGAAATATGCCTGTTTGCCGCTTTTATAATTGCGTACCATACTTTTCTCTACCCCAATATTACTTCAGACGGGAGGAATTGAAATGGACGAAGAAAGAATTGCACTGGAAAGAGCAGAAGAACTTCTCAGGAACAAACAATTTGTTAAACTCAAAAACCATCTTTCAGAAATGAACCCTGCGGATATTGCTCTTTTTATGTCGGAACTTGAAGATGATGAACTGGTAATTGCGTTCCGAATTACCCCAAAAGATTTGGCTGCAGACACTTTTGTAGAGATGGAAAGTGAACAGCAGGAACAACTCATCCACAATTTTACGGATAAGGAGTTAAAAGAAGTCATTGATGAAATCTACGTTGACGATGCCGTAGATATCATAGAAGAAATGCCTGCAAATGTCGTTAAAAGAATACTTCGTGCGGCAGATGCCGACACACGGAAAAGCATAAATATGATTTTGCAGTATCCTGATGACAGTGCAGGAAGCATTATGACAACGGAGTATGTCACTTTAAAGAAGACCATGACCGTTGACGATGCTATAACTCACATAAGACGTATCGGACTTAACAAAGAAACTGTTTATACGTGCTATGTAACAGACAGCAACAAACTCATAGGTCTTGTTACCGTTAAAGACCTTCTTCTTGCAGGTGGAGATGATATCATAGAAGATATCATGGAAACAAAACCGATATATGTAATTACAACAGAAGACAAAGAAGCCGTTGCCTATGCGTTCGACAAGTACAACTTTATGGCACTTCCTGTTGTGGATGAAGAACAGAGAATGGTCGGTATTGTAACCTTTGATGATGCTATCGATGTTTTGCAGGATGAAGCAACAGAAGATATCGAAAAGATGGCGGCTATCGTCCCCAACGACAGACCGTATATGCGTACGGGCGTTTTTGAAACATGGAAAAAACGTATCCCGTGGCTTGTTCTTCTTATGCTTCTGGCAACATTTACCGGTATGATAATGTCAGTGTTTGAAAACGCTCTCAAGGCTCAGATAATCCTCACAGCGTTCATTCCTATGATAATGAACACTGCCGGCAATTCCGGTTCACAGGCATCTGTTACCATAATTCACGGGCTTTCTGTGGGTGAGATTGAGTACCGCGATACCATAAAGGTAGTGTGGAAAGAAGTGCGGGTAGCACTTTTGTGCGGTATCACTCTCAGTGTAACAATGTTCTTAAAGTGCCTTTTACTGGACAGATTGCCGATGGATGTATCGCTTGTTATATCGCTTACTTTGATATTTGCCGTGGCATTTGCAAAGATTATAGGCTGTTTGCTTCCCATAGGTGCAAAACGGATTGGCTTTGACCCTGCGGTTATGGCAAGTCCCTTTATTACAACCATTGTAGATGCTTTGTCGCTTTTGGTTTACTTCAGCGTTGCGGGGCTATTTTTGAACATATAAGGTGGGTTTTATGATAAAAAAATATATAGGCGACAAGGCATTTTACAAAATGCTTTTTGTCGTGGCTGTACCTATCATTTTGCAGAATTTCATAACAAACCTTGTAAATATGATAGACAATATTATGGTAGGTTCTCTGGGAACAGAACAGGTGTCTGCCGTTGCTATTGTCAATCAACTGATTTTTGTATTCAACCTCGCAATCTTTGGTGCGGTAAGCGGTGCGGGAATTTTCACGTCACAGTATTTTGGTAAAAGTGATGATGAGGGTATCCGCTATACCATAAGGTTTAAGGCACTTGTATGCTTTTCAATGCTTGCTGTTGCTTTACTTATGTTTACATTTTTTGATAAATTTCTCATAAATCTGTATCTTCACGACGGAAGTTACAACTGCGACAAAGATTTGGCATTTAATTATGCCCGAAAATATCTTCGCATAATGCTCATGGGTTTTTTGCCCTATGTCGTAACGCAGGTTTTTGCAAGCACACTGAAAGAGACAGGAGATACATTTGTTCCGATGCTTGCGGGAATACTTGCTGTTGCCACAAACACGATACTTAATTATCTTCTCATATTCGGTGCGGGATTTTTCCCGAAACTTGGTGTCGAGGGTGCAGCATGGGGAACTGTAATTTCCCGATTTGTTGAATGTGCAGTTGTGCTTGTGTACATTCGTGTGAAACTCAATAAGCACGCATTTTTCAGGGGCGCACTAAGGACATTGTACATACCTTTTAATATTCTCGGAAAGTTTGCCGCAAAAGGCGTTCCGCTGCTTATTAATGAAATTGTATGGTCTGTGGGTATGTCGTTTCTTACAATGTGTTACAGCAGTTACGGTCTGGCAGTTGTGGCGGCGTGCAGTATATCGTCCACTGTTGTTAACCTGCTCAACATAACTTTCCGTTCTCTTGGTATTGCCACGGGAATTATTCTCGGAAAAGACCTTGGCGCCAACGAGTTTGACCGCGCCGTGTCGAATATGCACAAACTCAATTCCTTTGCCCTGGTTGTCAGTGCAGTTATAGGACTTATAACATTTTTTGCCGCTGATTATGTGCCGTATCTGTACAACGTATCTTCCGAATCGGAACGGTGGGCTGTTTACTTTATAAAGGCATCTGCAATATTTATGCCGTTTCTGTGCTATGAGAACTCTGCATATTTTACGCTCCGAGCAGGCGGAAGAATATTCATAACTTCAATATTTGATGGTTATTTTGTACTTATTGTGTGCGGAGGAATTGCTTTTGCATTAAAGGGTATTGCACCCATAAGTGTTACATACGTTGCCGTTGAGGCTACCAACATGCTCAAAGCGGCTCTTGGCTTTATTTTACTTAAGAAAAAAGTTTGGGTACGCAATCTTGTAGGAGGAAATAACAATGAATGAAATTGCAAACCAGTGTCGTATATGCGCTAAAGACCTAATGGAAAAGGCACATCTTAAAAAAGGAGACATAGTGGTTGTGGGATGTTCCACAAGCGAAGTTTTGGGAAGCAAATGGGGAACAAATTCCAGTCCCGATACAGCCAAAATCCTTTTTGAAAGCATATATGAAGTTTTTGAAAAAGAAGGCATATATCTTGCCGCACAGTGCTGTGAGCACCTTAATCGTGCTATTATAATCGAACGTGAAGCGGTGCAGGGTGCCGAAACAGTAAATGTGGTACCTCAGCCCAAGGCAGGCGGTTCTTTTGCTACCGAAGCCTATGCTCACTTCAAAAATCCCGTTGCCATCGAGGAAATCAAGGCAGATGCAGGAATGGATATAGGCTCCACACTAATAGGTATGCACCTTAAAAAGGTTGCTGTCCCCGTCAAACTCGAGGGGGGCAAAATAGGTATGGCAAATGTGACCGCTGCAAGAACAAGACCTAAGTTTATAGGCGGTATAAGAGCGCAGTACGATGAGAGCCTTATTGGATGATATAAATTGTCCTGTTTTCTTGACATTTACCGTTGTTTTTTGTAAAATAAACTATATTTAACATATTTTGGAGGAAGTTTGTATGCTTACCAAAGCACCAAAAGGAACTTCGGATATTCTGCCCGAAAATTCCTATAAATGGCAATATGTAGAAAGTGTTATAGAGAAACTTTGCGCAGATTTCGGCGTCAAAGAAATCAGAACACCTGTGTTTGAACACACCGAATTGTTTTCAAGAGGTGTTGGAGACACTACCGATGTTGTTGAAAAGGAAATGTACACATTCAACGACAAGGGGGGAAGAAGCATTACGCTGCGCCCCGAGGGTACTGCAGGTGCTGCAAGGAGTTTTATTGAAAACGGTCTTTTTAACAATCCGCAACCCACCAAACTCTATTATGGCATAAGTTGTTACCGCTATGAAAAACCTCAGGCGGGAAGAATGAGAGAATTTCACCAATTCGGTGTTGAATATTTCGGTACACAGCATCACAGTGCCGATGCCGAGATCATCGAACTGGCACTTATGCTTTTTGACAGACTTGGAATAAAGGATATAACGCTTCGTATAAACAGCATCGGTTGTCCAAAATGCCGCAAGGAATACAACGAAAAATTAAAAGAGTTTTTGTCACAGAACTATGACAAACTCTGTGAAACCTGTCAGGGCAGATTTGAGCGTAATCCCATGCGTATTATTGATTGTAAATCTCCGATATGCAAGGATATAATAAAGGGCGCTCCGAGACTTATAGATTATCTTTGCGATGAATGTGCCCAGCATTTTTCATCGGTGAGGGCATCGCTTACCAATATGGGTATAGATTACACCATAGACCCCGATATAGTAAGAGGACTTGACTACTACACAAAGACTGTGTTTGAAATTACTGCAGATATCGAAAGTTCCAACACTACAATATGCGGTGGAGGAAGATATGACGGTCTTGTGGGTCAACTTGGCGGTCCTGATACACCTGCCTGCGGTTTTGCAATAGGTATGGAAAGACTTTTGCTTTGCCTTGAAAATCAAAATATAGAAATAATGCCGCAGTCACCTATGCAGGTTTTTGTCGGAAGCATTGGGGATGAAAGTGCCTTTTTTGCACAACGTCTGGTGCATGAACTCCGAATTATGGGAATAAGCGCCGACTATGATAAACTTTCCAGAAGCGTCAAAGCACAGATGAAGCAAGCAAACAAACTCGGATGCAAATATTCTCTCATAATAGGGGATACTGAAATAGCAGACGGCAAAGTGATGCTAAAGGATATGTCTTTGGGCGAATCAAAGCAAATCACCCTGACTGCCGATTCCGTTGCGGAAAACATACTATAATTATTCGGAGGAAATACAATGTTTGAGAAAATAACCGATTTTAAGAGAACAGATATGTGCGGAAATCTCACCACTGATGACATCGGAAGAGAAGTCATAGTTATGGGATTTGCAGACCAGGTCAGAGACCTCGGAGGACTTATATTCATAAACCTTAGGGATATTTCAGGCATAATCCAACTTGTGTTTGACATAGACAACAAGGAACTTTGCGAAAAAGCGGCAAAGGTAAGAAGCGAGTACGTTCTTGCGGCAAAGGGTGTTGTGTCCAGACGCTCTTCCGTGAACAAAAACATGAAGACGGGAGAACTGGAAATCGCAGTTTCCGAACTGCGCATACTGGATTCCAGCCTTACACCTCCGTTCTACATTGTGGAAAACAGTGATGTTAAGGAAGAACTCCGTCTCAAGTATCGCTATCTGGATTTGAGAAGACCCGATATGCAGAGAAGAATGATACTTAGAAGCAAAATTGCTAAAATCGTTCGTAATTTCTACGATGAAAACGGATTTTTGGAAATCGAAACTCCCATGCTCCAGAAGAGCACACCCGAAGGTGCAAGAGATTACCTCGTGCCCAGCCGTGTGCACAACGGCAAGTTTTATGCGCTTCCCCAGTCACCACAGTTGTACAAGCAACTTCTTATGATATCGGGTATGGACAGATACTATCAGATTGTAAAGTGTTTCCGTGATGAAGATTTAAGAGCAGACCGTCAGCCCGAGTTTACACAGATAGATATCGAAATGTCATTTGTGGATATGGACGATGTTATATCCGTTAATGAAAAACTTCTTGCAAGAATTTTCAAGGAAATAAAGGGTATAGACTTAAAACTTCCTTTCGAAAGAATGCTCTACAAAGATGCCATGGACCGTTTCGGTTGTGATAAACCCGATACAAGATTCGGTCTCGAACTTAAAGACATTACCGATTGTGTTAAGAATTGTGAATTCAAGGTGTTTACCGATGTTATTGCAAACGGTGGCTCTGTTCGTGCCATCAATGCCGAAAACTTAGGTGACCAACTTACAAGAAAGAAAATAGATGCCCTTGGCGAATTTGTAAAGACATACAGAGCAAAGGCTCTTGCGTGGATTAAGATTAATCCCGACGGAATTCAGTCTCCAATTGCCAAATTCCTTTCCGAAGATGAAATGAACGCAATTTTAAATGCTACAAACGCCAAAGAAAATGACGTTATCTTCATCATTGCCGACAAGGATGATATTGTGTATGCTTCACTTGGTGCGCTTCGTCTGGAAATCGGAAAGAACTACGGACTCATAGATGAGAACAAATTCAACTTCCTCTGGGTTACTGACTTCCCGCTTCTTGAATTCGACGAGGAAGAAAACAGATATGTTGCTAAGCATCATCCCTTTACTTCTCCCAAAGATGAAGATATAGAACTTCTTGACACTGCACCCGAAAAGGTAAATGCCAAGGCATATGACATCATATTAAACGGTGTGGAACTTGGCGGAGGCAGTATCAGAATATACAACTCCGAACTGCAGGAAAAGATGTTCAGCGTTCTTGGATTTAGCAAAGAAGATGCTTGGGCAAGATTCGGATTCCTTATGGAAGCATTAAAGTACGGCACACCCCCTCACGGCGGTATGGCATACGGCTTCGACAGAATGGTAATGCTTATAGACGGTTGTGAATCCATAAGAGACGTAATTGCATTCCCCAAGGTGCAGAATGCTTCAGAACTTATGAGCGGTGCTCCCGATGTTGTAGAAGTTAAACAACTTGATGAACTCGGTATTGGTATAGTTAAAGTAGAAGAATAAAATAAAAGCGGTTGCAATGATACAAATTGCAACCGCTTTTTGTTTGTATTTTTACTTATTCCATGTTAAAAGCACGTTTTAACAAATTCAGAGCCGGTTCTTGGCGGAATGAGTGGTCATCTCCATCCACATTCATATAGTCCTGAAGCATTTCTTCTTCTGTGAGACCGCGAAGGGGTACATCGGGTTCTGATTTGCGTTTGGAAGAATCCGCGTAGTATGTGTAGTGATTTACAGTAAGGTTATCGGATGCTCCGCAAAAATCATATGCGCGCTGTACTGTGGCAATAAATGGATTGGCACCACCTTCGGTTAGTGCAAGGTACCGAGGTGCAAAAGCGGCACACATATCAGGATATCCGAAACTTGCAAATTGACCCGGTACAATATGCCAGTTTCCGTAATTCTGATACATGGTATTTTCGGGAATTTCTGTAATTGATACAAAGCGATGACGGTCATCGTGCAGATTTTCATTAAAGACAATCGCTTTAATTTCATCTCGCAGCAGTCCCATAAAAATAGCACCTTCGGTTCCCAAAGAAAAAGATATAATACCAATGCGCTCTTTGTCAAGATAATTCTGCTTTAGAAGGAACTGATCCATAAACTGCAATCTGTGAAATACGGTCAGACCAACATAAGAAAGACCGTTATTTAAAATGTTGTTGCATAGTACCTGTCTTGTGTACATATCGGACATTCCGACGGAAGGATCGGTTTTAACAGAAGTTTCCGCAATGGCGGGATTATCGAATGTAAATGCTGCAATGCCGTTTTTTACCATACACAGAGCCTTTTTGTTGCGTTCCGGATGTGTGCTGAGACGGCAGTTGGGATGATCAAACATCTCTTCTCCGGCTGTGAATTCCTTGTTGTGATTGGAACCGAGCATGCACATTACGGATGGGACAGGATGCTTGGCATTTGCGCAGTCGGGAATTAAAGCGATAAAAGGAACTACGGTGTAACTGTCGGGGTAATACTCCCACTTTTCAACTCGGTAACCGTCTCTTTGCTTACTCCACAGCATAACCGGTTCAGGTTGCTTTGTTGGCAAGGGCATATTAAGAAGCAACCGTGAGCGCTCTTTGACTTCGGATTGCCATTTGGAAAAGGATTCATGATCAAACTTTTCCGGAAGATTAAGATCAGCCTCTCTTTGACGCATCATTTCCAATAGTGCAGCGAGGGTAGAGGTATGCCTGCCATCATCTCTATGTGATGTGAAGTGGCATTTATCGGTAAGATTCATAGGCCCTTGTGTTTGTTTGTAGTTGCGGTTTGCACCTTTGTACATAGTAATGACAACTCACTTTCAAATCTCAAAATATTTTCTGAAAAATTCTATGGCAGGTTCTTTACGAAAACATCTGTCTATGCCTTCAACATAACTGTAACGGTCAAATTCTTTGCGATTCATACCGATTTTGGGAAGAATATTAAGCGTGCGATTTTGGTAATCCGCAAATTTTCCGTAATAGTTTATATTTAAGTTGTCGGATGCATCACAGAAATCATAGGAACGTTTTACAGTATTAACAAATTCATCGGCTCCCCCTTCGGTAAGTGCCAGAGGTCTTGGAGCAAAGGCAGCACATAAGTCCTGATAACCGTATGCCTTCATTTTTCCGGGTATTATATCCCATTTTTCGATCTCATTTTCCATCTTCACACTATGGTGTTCGGTAGTTGAACCAAAGAGATATCGCTCATCTTTGAGTATGTTGTTAAAGACCATGCACTTTACCTTTTGGCACAAAAGTCCCACGATAATTGCCGCGTCCGTGCCAAGTCCTTGAGCACACAAACCAATTTTCTGTTGATCTATGTATGGAAAAGAAGAAAGACAATCGATAAATCGAAGTTTTTGAAATGCAGATACACCCGAGAAGGAGAATCCCATTTCCAATAGGCCGTGACATAGAATTTCGCGCAAATATTCATGCGTTGCCCCTGCTTGGGGATCACTCAGCACAGAACATTCGCCGTCTCCCAGATTATCAAAAACAAATGCAACTATTCCGTTTTGTACGAGATACAGCCCCATTTGATCTGTGCCGTGATTGACTGATGTATTTAAATTTGGGTGTTCGCCAATAGGCGGTTCACCCGCTGTGAATTCTTTTGTTTGCCCGCTATCGGGAAAACATATTACTCCCGGGACAGGAGTGTCTTTGCTTGCATTATCGGGAATCAAAACCAAAAACGGTACTGCTGTAAATTGGTCGGGATAAAGTTCCCATTTTTCAACGGTGTAGCCATCTCGTTTTGTATTGCTGAGTTTTATTGGGGCGGGTTGTGTGGTGGGTTCCGGAAGATTGAGTTGAGAAATGAGCCGTAGTTTTAATCCTTGTTTCCACTCTGCATAGGAGGTTTCGTTCAAAACTTCGGGTAGGGCGAACTCGGGTTTTGTGTCACGCGCCATTGCCATTTGGGAAGCCAACACTATTTTGTTACGTCCATCCGCTCTGTCTGTTGCAAAGTGCTTATGATAGTTTAAAATAATTTGATTGTCCATTGGGAATCTCCTTTATATCTGCTTGATTCTGTTATACAGTATAGCACTATAAAAGTAATTACAAATTTTCTAAATAAAATTTAGGAGCAACTCCTGTTATTTTTTTAAATGTTCTGCTGAAACTTGTCAAAGAATTAAATCCGCATTTGGCGGAAATTTGCGACAGTGTAAGCGTGGATGATTCCATGTATTTCTTCGCTGCTTTTATTCGTATGCTATTAATGAGTTCATTGGTGGATATGTCCATAGCGGAAATCAGTATTCTGTTTAACTGTCTTGAACAAACCCCGGCAGAAACCGCTACGTCATCAACCAATATATCGGAACTTATATTGTCGGATATGTATTGTGTGGCTGCTCTTATACGGGTGTCATCCGATACGGTTTCGCTGCCGTCATCGTCGTTTATATGCGGCAAATTATTTCGCATGGGCTCAATTTTGTTGATAATGTCAAATATCAAAAGGGAAAGTTGCATATTAATTCTCTGATAATATCCGTTTTCAAGCGATTGAGCGAGATTTAACAGATACAGTATGTTGTTTATTATATACGAAGAACTTTCTAATTCAAAAAAATCCTTATTTGTATTTATAGGTAAAGACAAGGTTTCGGGAGACAGAAAATTGAACCCGATAGTTAAGGCTGCAAAATCATTGGAATGCTTAACAAGACTGTGTACCGTGTTTGAAACAATCATGCAGAACTTGTCCTTGGAAAGAATCAATTGACTGTTCTTGAATTTGTATATTGAAGTTCCTGAAATCGGAATAATAAGTTCGTAAAATGAATGTTTGTGAGGTGCTGTACAACCTGGTGAGGATAAGTGTTGATTTGTTATAATGCGAGAATAGAAAATGTCAAGTTCAAAAAAAGCGTTTGAAACTCTGGGTTTTATGGTGTTGAATTTTCGTGTTGCCTCATACAGTATGTCTGTATTTGTGTTGTTGGTATCTACAGCAAAATTCTTATTCATTACAAATTCCCTCTCCGATAAAAGTCTTGTATTTTGTGGTTTATTATATAACAACTCTAAATGTTTTGTCAATGTTAGTGCGTGCTATAAGTTGAGTTTGAACAAGGTTAAAATAACCAATGTCTCAAAATGTAAAGTAAAAGTCCTGTTTTGAAATTTACTTAAACGTTTTTGCATGATAAAATTTTTATAGAAAATACAAATTCAAAGGAGAGTACAAAATGAGCAGAATTAAATTTGAAGGAATAATGCCAGCGCTTGTTACACCGTTTAATGAGGATAATTCTACGGTAAATGAACAAGTTACCAGAGATTTGATTGACTTGTATTTAACTCAGGGAGCGAGCGGCTTTTATATATTGGGAAGTACGGGAGAGGGTATTGTTATGTCCCGTGAAGAGCGGGAAAGAATGTGCGAAATATCCGTTGGATATGTAAACGGAAGAAAACCTGTTATTTGCCACATTGCATCCGTAAATTACAACGAGATGATCGAACTTGCAAAGCATGCAGAACGCGTCGGAACAGATGCAATAGCGGCAATACCTCCGTCAATACTTCATTATACTTCAGAAGATATATATAATTATTATAAGAAACTTGCTCAGAATGTGAACATACCCGTTATTGTATACTATTTTCCGGGAGCACAGGCGGCTATGAGCCCTCAACTTATTGCGAAAATATGCGAAATTGATAATGTAACCGGTGTTAAGTGGAGCGCAAACAATTATTATGCTATGATGCAACTTAAAGATATAACACACGGTGAAGTAAATATTATAAACGGTCCCGATGAGATGCTTATACAGGGTCTTAGCGCGGGTGCAGATGCAGGTATCGGCGCAACATACAACGCTATGCTTCCAGAATATGTAAAAATCTATAATTATTTCAAACAAGGAAATATGGACGCTGCTCTGCAAACCCAGATGAAAGTAAACCGCATTATTGATTCTATGATAAAATTTGAAGTAATACCATCGGTAAAGTATGCCGTAACACTTATGGGTTATAACGTTGGAAATGCAACATATCCAATGAAAGTTATGACCGATGAAGAAAAAGCCTTGTTTGAAAAAGAAATAAGAATGAACGGTTGGCCTTTTTGCCAATAATTGAGGGATAAAAACATGATATTCGGAAAAAAAGAGGATTTGCATTTATACAAAAATATCAGTCAAAATATGGCAAAAGGCATTGACTTTTTGATGAATTTTGATAAAAACACGCCTTGCGGCAAATATGAAATAGATGGAAAAAAGGTTTATGCACTTGTTACAAGCGGAAAAACTAAACCGATAGAAGAAAATGTTTATGAGGCTCACAAAAAATATATCGACCTTCAATATATATTAAGCGGCGAAGAAGATACAGGATATGCTTCCTTGTCTGATTGCACAGTTGAAGTGCCCTACAACGAAAATGACGATTATTTAATGGTAAGGGGTGAGGGGAGCGATGTAAGAGTTACTGAGGGGTGTTTTTACATAGCATTTCCCTGCGACGCACATAGGCCTATGTGTAGCAGAAATCCCGGAGATATACGTAAAGTAATAGTTAAAATTTTATAGTGAGGAAAAATTATGGACTACAAAAAATTGTTTGATTTATCAGGAAAAGTTGCAATTGTTACAGGCGGAAACGGTTATCTTGGCAGAGAAAACGTAAAGATTTTAAAGGACTTCGGTGCAACTGTTGTAAGTATAGACCGTACAAATGAAAATCCAAGTTGGGAATGTGAAGAAAATGTATGCGATATGTTTATACGGTGCGATGTTTCCTCAAGCGAATCTGTTGCAAGTTGCTTTAAAACTGCTTTCGATAAGTTCGGAAGAATAGACATTCTTGTAAATTGCGCGGCATTTGGTGCCGGTTACGGAAAAGCAAGTCAGTTGGAATATATGGATGACGAAACATTTCAAAAAGGGCTTGACGGAACAATCTGTCAGACATTCCGTTGCATACGGGAAGTTACAAGGTATATGAAAGAAACAGGCGGTTCTATTATTAACTACGGTTCAATGTACGGTAAGGTTTCGCCGGATTTGAGGATTTACGGCGATAACGAACAAAAACAACCGCCAAATTACGGTGCTGGTAAAGCGGCAATTGATCAACTTACCCGATATGCTGCAGGTGCGCTTGCACAGTATAACATTCGCGTAAATTGTGTAACTCCGGGACCTTTCCCCAATCCTGCCAATCAGTCGGATGAAGAGTTTAATAAACAACTGGCAGGTAAAACAATGCTGGGGAGATTCGGACAGGCTTATGAAATGGCAGGTGCCGTACTTTTGCTTGCATCGGATGCCTCCACCTTTACAACCGGTTCAAACATTGTGGTTGACGGTGGCTGGACAGCATGGTAAAAGGAGAAGTTATATGAAAATGAGATTAATCGGAAATCCGCAAATAATAATGAGCAATAAAGACAGTTATCACAATTACTTTGCTTGGCCCACGGTAACAAGGCTGCAAAATGGAAAAATAGCGGTTGTTGCTTCCGGGTTCAGGCTTTCACATGTTTGTCCTTTCGGTAAAACAGTTATTTCATACAGCGAAGATGAGGGAAACACATATACATTGCCTGCACCGGTGTTCGATACACCTTTAGATGACCGAGACGGAGGAATACTTGCATACGGAGATAAAAATGTTATTGTTACTTCCTTAAACAGAGCGCCGGGATTTCTAAAATACCGAATGAGTATTGGCTCCGGTATTTCCAAGGAAAATCCTATGATACCTTACCGCAGCGCATATTTAGATTCAATAAGCGAAGATGTAGTGAATAAATATCACGGTTCGCAGTTTCGTTTCAGTTTTGACTGCGGTGTGACCTTTGGAGAAATTTATAAAAGCCCCATATCTTCACCTCACGGTCCTACGGCTTTGAAAGACGGAAGTCTCATCTGGATAGGCAGAGATTTTTTGAAAGAAGAAAATGGTGAACTTGAAGATGTGTACCTTAGTGTGCACAAAATATATCCCGATGGACATATGGAATGTATAGGACATATAGAAAACATAAAAGACGATGGTGATGAAATCAGAATAAGTTGTGAACCTCATGCAATACAATTGGACGATGGCAGGGTCTTATGTCACATACGTGCAGAAAAAACAAATGACACACATATAACGCTCTATCAGACATACTCCGATGACAACGGAAAAACATGGTCAAAACCGGTGAAAATCCTTGAAGAAAACGGCGGAGCGCCTTCACATATTTTGAAACATTCTTCAGGAACTCTTGTTTGCACATACGGTTGTCGGGCAAATCCGTTTGGAGTAAAGGCAATGATAAGCAGAACTGACGGAGAAATATGGGAAGAATTGGGATATTTATATATTGATGAAGATTCCAGCGATTTGGGTTATCCGTCTACTGTAGAACTAAACGACAAAAGTCTGGCTACCGTATTTTATGCACATCCCGAGAAAGACGGACCTGCTGTTATAATGCAACAAAAATGGACTTTGGAATAATTATTTAAGTGAAAAAATAGGAGGATACTATGAAAACACCAAAAACACAAGAATTATATACTCATGCAAAGAAAAGAATACCCGGCGGTGTTCAACTTCTTTCCAAAAGACCCGAGATGTTTGCTCCCGATCAATGGCCTGCTTATGCCGTAAGTGCAAAAGGATGCCGGTTGACGGATCTGGATGGAAATACATACTATGATATGACTACCAACGGAATAGGCGCCTGTCTTTTGGGTTATGCCGATCCGGATGTAACTGCAGCGGTGATAAAACGTGTTGAAAGCGGTGCTATGACCTCTCTTAACGCTCCGGAAGAAGTGTATTTGGCAGACCGTCTGTGTGAAATTCATCCTTGGGCAAGTCAGGTGCGCTTTGCGCGTACAGGCGGCGAAATTTGTGCAATGGCTGTGAGGATTGCACGTGCTACAACCGGAAGAAATTTGGTTGCAATCAGCGGTTATCACGGCTGGAGTGACTGGTATCTTGCGGCAAACCTTGCAAGCGATCATTCGCTTGACGGAGTGCACTTGCCCGGGCTTAAGCCTGCCGGTGTTCCATCGCAACTTACAGGGACTGCTTATACCTTCATAGGAAATGATAAAGAATCTTTTGATAAGTTGTTAGCAGAGTATGGAGATGAACTTGCCTGTGTCATTATGGAACCGATGAGAAACGAAGAGCCGTATGAGGGCTATCTGAAATATGTTCGCGAAGAACTTCATCGTAAAGGGGCACTTTTAATCTTTGATGAAATCACCATTGGATGGCGATATACTTTTGGGGGTTCTCATAAGGTGTTGGGTGTAAATCCTGATATGGCAGTTTTTGCAAAGGCTATGGGAAACGGACATCCAATTGCAGCGGTAATCGGTACCGAGGATGCTATGGACGGCGCTCATAATTCATTCATCAGCAGTACATATTGGACAGAGGCTGTAGGCCCTGTTGCAGCATTGGCAACAATAGACAAG